>NZ_WNXE01000021.1:12104-24846 GCF_010993615.1 Arhodomonas sp. KWT
CGGCAGCATCGGGGTGGCGAGCAGCCGGAGCATGCGCACCGCCATGATGCTGCTCGACTCCATGATCCGGTCCACCGCTGCCGCCTCGAACACGGCATGGCTCGCGCGGTCGTTCTGCCGCGCGACCAGGTAGAGCTCGCCACGAAGCTCGCGGGCGGTCATGACGATGGAGAGATTGTCGGTGTCGTCGTCCGTTGCCGCGATCACCCCGGCCACGTCCGCCGCCTCGATACCCGCCTCGCGCAGGGTCACAGCCTCGGTGCCCTTGCCGGCGATAACCGTGGTCTCCTTCATCACGGAGGCGGGCACGGTATCCGGCGTCACCAGCACCAGGTCCATGCCGTGCTCGCGCAGGCGCCGGTAGAGGGCGCGGCCCAGGGCGGTGTAGCCGCAGACGATCCAGCGCCCGGCGGGCGGCAGCCGCTCCTCGTCGGCGGTATCCGCGTGGACGCTCATCCAGCTGTAGAGGCGGTGCGCCTGCGGTGCCTCCATGGCCATGACGAAGCCGCCGGCGAAGGTGAGGTACGGATCGATGATGTAATCGGTGCCGAACGAGGCCATGTTGGCACGGGTCTCGTCGTGCTCGGCACGCGCGATCACCGGCAGCCGGGGGTTGAGCAGCTTGGTGGTGATGGCGATGTGCAGGTTGGTGTGATCGTCGTCGGTCACCGCCAGCACCGCCCGGCAGCGCGGATCACCGAGCCCCGCGGCCAGCAGGTTGTCCGTGAAGTTGGCATCGCCGCAGAGATGCGGCACGAACGAGCGCAGGCCCTCCACGCTGACCCCGTCGAGCTGGCGCTCGTCCCAGTCGATCACCACCGCGCGCCCGCCCCCGCCGGTGATTTCACGCACGAGCTGCGAGCCCGTGTCGCCGTAGCCGCAGACCAGTGTGAACGGCTCCACCAGCCGGGAGACGCTGCGGCGGAAGCGGTTCCAGGTGACCACGCGCTGGAACACCGGATCGCGGATGATGCCCACAATGGTGCCAATCGCGTAGAACCAGCTGATCACCAGCAGGTGCAGACTGACCACCACCCAAAGGCGCTGGGCCTGATTGAAGCCGGTGGGCAGCTCGCCGAACCCGATGGTCGTGGCGGTGTAGCTCACGAAGTAGAAGGCATGGAGGAAGTCCACGCGATAGGGCTCGCCGGCGGCCGTGGTGCCCTCGATGAGCACCAGCCCGAGCACGGAGACGGCGTAGGCGACGATCAGCGTGAGCAGCGGCGCGCGCATGCGCCGCAGTACCAGCGGGACGATGCGGTGACGCGGGACATCGATCAGCTCCGACATGGCCGCCGCCGCGTCAACGCTGCATGTTGACGGTCTCGATCACGAGGATGGTCACCGAGGCCAGGTTCGCCATCAGTGCCCCGCCGGAGAGCGAGACTATGCTGCCCATCACCGCCGGCGTCAGGCCCACACCGGTGACGTGCATGGACATGCCCCAGACCACCGCCGCGGTGATGAGCTGCAGGTCCGCGACCAGGCTCGCCGCCAGCAGGATGGCACCGATCTGCGTGCGCTCGCCGAACTTGAGCACGGTGGCGATGAGCGAGACCACGAGCGCCGCATACAGCTCGAAGACGTTGTGGTGAGCCGGGTTGTCGAACTCGCCGATGAAGAACCCGAAGTTCAGCGTCAGCGCGAGCAGGATGAAGAAGCCGAAGACGACCTTTTCCAGATTCATGGCGCGGCACGCTCCCGTCTGCGTTGTGCCCGGCCCGCCCGGTTCAGCCTGGCGGGTCCTCGCGGAGTTCCATGCGATCGGCGTCGCTCAGTGACACGAACCGCCCGTCCACGGTGTGGAACGAACGGCCGCCGATGTCCTTGCGGTAGACCCGGTACTCCGTGATCCCGCCGGTGCGGGTATCCACCACCCGCACGTGCACCACCTCGTGGGCCTGCTGCCACTCCATCCAGGCCATCCCCGAGACGCCGGCGAGCAGCACCGCCACCAGCGCATAGCCGGCCAGCGTCCGCGGCGACGGCCGCCGCCACGAACGGCCCGCCCGGCGGGGCGAGGAATCGCGGCGGGGCGCGGGGTCCTCGCGCCGCTGCGTGCCGGCGGTTCCGCCGGCACGCAGGCGCAGCACCACCGCGACCACCACGATCACCGTCACTGTGAGAAGAAACTGGTACACACCGCCTCCCCCATGCGGGTTACGCCACGGATTCTAACCGTCTTCGCCGCCCGCACCCAGACGCGGACGTGACACGGCCCTTCTGACGTCATTGAACCGGTCTATCATTGTCATTGGACCGGTGGAATTCACACGGCGGGGTACGGCGGTTAAGGTGAATTGAATGTCAGACTAACTAAAAAGGGGGTAGGTACGGCCATGCGCGACACCCTGGCCCGAAAGAACAACCAGTCGGAATCGCGCCGCGCACGTCACAATGACAGTGCGCGGCGCATGGTGGAGTCGTTACTCGAGCACGCGGACGTCCGCATCAACGGCGACCGTCCGTGGGACATCCAGGTCCACGACCCCCGCGTGTTCGAGCGCGCCCTCGCCTACGGCAATCTGGGGCTCGGCGAGGCCTACATGGACGGCTGGTGGGACGTGGAGTGGCTCGACGAGTTCTTTCACCGCATCCTCGCCAGCGGCATCGAGGACCAGGTCCGCCCCATGCGGCTCGCCTTCCACGCGCTGCGGGCACGGCTGCTCAACCTGCAGACCAGCCGCAAGGCCTGGGAGGTGGGCGAATCCCACTACGACCTCGGCAACGACTTCTACGAGGCCATGCTCGATCGCCGCATGACCTACACCTGCGGCTACTGGCGCGATGCCGAGGACCTCGACAGCGCCCAGGAGGCCAAGCTCGAGCTGCTCTGCCGCAAGCTCCAGCTCGAACCCGGCATGCGGGTACTCGACATCGGCTGCGGCTGGGGCAGCTTCATGAAGTATGCCGCCGAGCACTACGGTGTCGAGTGCGTCGGCCTGACCATCTCCGAGGAACAGGTCAGCCGGGGCCGCGAGGCCTGCCAGGGCCTGCCGGTGGAGTTCCGCCAGCAGGACTACCGCGAGCTTGACGAGACGTTCGAGCGCATCGTCAGCGTGGGCATGTTCGAGCACGTCGGACGCAAGAACCACGAGACCTTCATGGAAGTGGCCGAACGGTGCCTGTCCGTGGACGGGATATTCGTGCTGCACACCATCGGCAAGAACGAGACCCACACGACGCCGGATCCGTGGATCGACAAGTACATCTTCCCCAACGGGGACCTGCCGTCGCTGGTGCAGATCGGCAACGCCGCGGAGGGACGGTTCGTCACCGAGGACCTGCACAATTTCGGCGCCGACTACGACCGCACCCTGATGGCCTGGCACCAGAACTTCGAGGCGGCGTGGCCGCGTTTCCGCGAGACCTACGGCGAACGCTTCTACCGGATGTGGCGCTATTACCTGCTCTCCTGTGCCGGGGCCTTCCGCGCCCGCGACATCCAGCTCTGGCAGTTCGTGTTCACCCGCAAGGGGCTGCCCGGGGGCTACCGCCGCCCGGACATGTAACCGCGCTCAGGCCCGGACCAGCGCCGCCTCGGCGCGGTCCAGGGCCGCGGCCGTACCGGCGAGTGTCACGATGTCGCCCTCGCCGAGCACCCAGTCACCGCCCGGGGCATCCTCCCGTGTGTCGTCGCGGGTCACCGCCGAGACGCTCACCCCCATCGCCTCCAGCCCCAGCGCGTCGATGCGCTGGCCGGTGGCACGGGCGTCCGCCGCGATATTGAAGGCACGCAGCTGCAGGGCGTCCGGGTCGCTGTCGTCGCGGCCGGGGAAGAGCGCGCGCAGCAGCTCGTAGCGCCCCTGGCGGAGGTCGCGGATACGCCGGGTCACGGACGCCGGCGGCTCGCCGAGCAGGAGCAGCACATGCGAGCTCACCGTCAGCCCGGCCTCCAGCGTCTCCGGCACCACCTCCGTCGCCCCGGCCTCCTGGAGCTCGCGGAGGTAGCTGTCATCGCGGGCGCGCACCAGGATGGGCAGATGCGGATGCGCGGCGCGCAGCGCCTCCACCGTGTGCACCAGTGCCTGGGGCGCCTCCAGGGTGAACACCACCGCGCGCACCCGATCGGCACCGGCCGCGCGCAGCACGTCGACCCGCGTGCCGTCGCCATGGGCCACCGGGGCACCGGCGCCGCGGGCGTTCTCCACACGTACCGGGTCGGCGTCCAGGGCGCTCCAGGGGTAGCCCGCCTCGTCGAGCACGCGGGCGATGTGCTGCCCCACCCGGCCGAAGCCCACCAGCAGGACCCGCCCTTCGCCACTCGGCAGGGTGTGGGCGTCATCCTCGATCTCCCGGGCGGCGGCGCGACGCCTCAGCAGGCGGTCGGCGAGCGGGCCGTTGAACCGCAGCGCCAGCGGCGCCACCGCCATGGACAGCAGCAACGCGGCCAGCACCACCTGGCCGTAGGCCGGCGGCAGCAACTCGTGGGTCAGCCCCAGGGTGAGCAGCGCAAAGCCGAACTCGCCGCCGTGCGCCAGCGTCAGGCCGGTGCGCACTGCGGTCACCGTGGGCATCCGTGCCGCCCGCCCAAGGCCGAACACCAGCGCGAACTTGAACACCACCAGGGCGGCGAACAGCAGCAGGATCCACGGCCAGCCCCGGGGCAGCACGCTGAAGTCGAGCAGCATGCCGATGCTCACGAAGAACAGCGCCAGCAACACGTCCCGGAACGGGCGTATCTCCGCCTCCATGGTGTGGCGGAAGGCGCTCTCGCCGAGCATCATCCCCGCCACGAAGGCGCCGAGCGCCGGCGACAGGCCCAGGAACGCCGTCCACCACGCGGCCCCCAGCGCCACGGTCAGCGCCGCCAGGGTGAACAGCTCCCCGGAGTACAGCGCGGCCACGTGGTTCAGCGCCCGGTTGAGCACGAACCGGCCCACCAGCAGGATCACCGCCACCGCGAGCACGCCCTTGCCCAGCGCCACCGCCAGCGCCCAGCCAAGGGAGTCGTCGGAGGGCACGGCGAGCCCGGAGATCACCACCAGGAACGGCACCACCGCCAGGTCCTGAAACAGCAGGATGCCGAGGGCCGCGCGCCCGTGGGGCTGGCCCAGCTCGACCTGGTCGGTGAGCTGCTTGGTGACCATCGCGGTGGAGGACATCGCCACCACCCCCGCGATCACCAGCCCACCGGCGATACCGATGGGCGGTGCCCCGGGTACGAGCACGTCCAGCAGCAGCGAGACACCGAAGGCGGCGGCGCCGGCGATCAGCACCTCACCACCCCCGAGGCCGAGCAGCGCACCGCGCATGCGCGCCAGGTCCGGCAGCGAGAACTCCAGGCCGATGGAGAACAGCAGCAGGACCACGCCGAGCTCGGCGAGGGAGCGGATCGTCTCGAGATCGTGGACCACCCCCAGCGCGGTGGGGCCCGCCACCAGACCGACGGCGAGGTAGCCGAGCACCGCGGGCAGCCGCAGACGCAGGAACACCGCCGCGGCACCCACGGCGATGAGCAGGATGAGCAGGAGCTCGGCGAAACCCTCAGGTGTGTGCATGCGCGCATTCCCGTCACGTTGACGGGCGCCATGCTATCCGAATTCCGCGGACGAACGGAAAACGCCGGGCGTTACGCCATCCCGCGCAGGTGCCCGTCCTCCACGGCGAACACCCGGTCCACCGGCGGCAGCGCCTCGACGTCGTGGGCGAGCAGCACGGCGGTACGGCCGACGAGCCAGCGGTCCAGCCGCGTCGCTACGGTGGCCGCCGTCTCCCGGTCCAGGCCGGTGAAGGGCTCGTCCAGCACCACCACCGGCGCGTCCCGGAGCACCACCCGCGCCAGCGCGAGCCGCCGGGCCTGGCCACCGGAGAGACGCTGGCCGTGCTCACCCACCCAGGTCGCGAGACCGTCCGGTAACGCCTCGACGAATGCGGACAGGTCAGCCACCTCCAGCGCGTGCCAGAGCGCCCCTTCGCCGGCCCCGGGGGCGGCGATGCGCAGGTTGGCGGCGACGGTGTCGTCGAACAGCTCGGTGCGCTGGGTGAGATAGGCGAGACGCCGGCGCAGGGCCGGGCGATCGAGGGACAGCAGCGCCACCCCGCCCAGGCGCACCTCCCCGGCGGTGGGATCGATCAGCCGCGCGCACAGGTCCGCCACCGAACTCTTGCCACTGCCGGACGCGCCGGTGACGGCGACCCGCTCTCCCGGCGCGACCGTCATCGCGGCACCGTCCAGCACCGGCGGCATCCAGGACGCGTAACGCAGGCTCACGCCGGCGAGCTCGAGGCCCGTATCCGTCGGCGGCGCCGTGGACCTATCCGGTGTCGGCAGCGCGGACTCGCAGGCGACCTGTGCGGTGAGCCGGCGGGCCGAGGCCCGGACCCGGCCGAGCTGAACAAAGGCGGAGGGCAGTGCGACGAACAGCTCGCCCAGCCCGAGTACCGCCAGGGCCATGAGCACCACCACCGCGGCGGAGACCGTCCCCGCGCCGTAAGCGATGGCGCCGAGCCCCAGCGCGGTGACACCCGCAAGCTGGATGCCGGCGAGCATCACGGCCTCCCCCGCCGCCGCGCGGCGCGCGAGGCGCCGCTGGTCCGCGGTGAGGCGCGCCTCCCGGGCAAGCATGGCCTCGCGATGATGCCGGCCACTGCCGAACGCGAGCAGCTCCGCCAGGCCCTCGACGTGGGCGACCACCGTCACCCGCAACGCCTCGGTCTCCGCTGCCACGCGCTCGGTCAGCGCCAGCCCGCCCCGCGCGGCGGCCGCGTTCACCGCGGCCCAGAGGATCAGCAACGCCACGGCGACGACGAGCGCGATCGACGGCGCGAACACAGCGAGCAGTGCGGCCAGCAGCACGACCGCCACGAGCGCCACCAGCGGCGGCGCGAGCACCCGGAGATAGAGGGTATCCAGCTCATCGATGTCCGCGGTCAGGCGGTTGAGCAGCGTCGCCGCACGGAAGCGCGCGAGGGTCGCCGGGTCGAGCCGTGTCAGCCGGGTGAACACGGCAGTGCGCAGCTCGGCGAGCAGACGCAGGACCGTGTCGTGGTTGTACAGCCGTTCCGCGTAGCGGGCCGCGGTCCGGGTCAGCGCGAACGCACGGATCCCCCCGCCGGGGACGTAGATGTTCAGCGCGGCCGTCGCCCCCGCTGCCCAGAGCGCCGCGGTCACCGCCGTGGCGGTAATGAACCAGCCGGATAACGCAAGCAGGCCGGTGGCCGCCACGGTGGTGAGCAACAGCAGCGCGGCTCCGGCGACGAGCCTCAACCGGTAGCCGCGGAGGACGCGGAGATACGGCCTCAGGTCACGCCACATCGCGCCGCGCTCCCGCCAGGTGGACCACCCGGTCCGCCAGCGCCGTGAGCACCGGGTCGTGACTGGCGATGACCAGCGTGCGGCCGGCCTCGCGCAGCGCCGCAAGCCCCGCGACGACCTGCTGACGGGTCGCGGCATCCAGCGCGCTGGTGGGCTCGTCCAGCAGCACCAGCGGCGCGGACGACACGAACACCCGCGCGAGGGCCAGGCGCTGCGCCTGGCCGCCGGAAATGCCGTAACCCCGCTCGCCCACCCGGCTATCCAACCCGTCCGGCATCGCCTCGGCGAACGCCAGCACGCCTGCCCGCCGGGCGGCCTCGTGCACCGCGTCGTCCTCGACCGGCTGCGCCGAGCCGAGACGGATGTTACCCGCCAGGGTCTCCGGCACCACCAGCGGCCGCTGACCGAGCCAGGCGACGGCGCCGACGCCCCCCGCGCGTACCCGGCCCTCGTCGGGCGCCTGGAAACCCGCGATCAACCTCAGCAGCGTGGTCTTGCCCGCCCCGGTGGCCCCGGTGATCACCACGCAGCTGCCCGCCGGCACGCTGAGCGACAGCGGCCCGAACACCCGGGCGTGATCCGCCGTACCCACGGTCACGGCCTCCAGCTCCAGCGCCCCCGGCGGCAACGCCGGGTCGGCGGTGTCGCTCACCGCCGCCGGCCGCTCGAGCACGTCGAGCAGCTCCGCCGCGGCACCGATAGCGGCGGCGCGGTCGTGGTAATGCTGCGAGAGGGTGCGCAACGGCTGGAAGAATTCCGGGGCGAGCAGCAGGATGAACAGCCCGCTGAACAGCGTCAGCGCCGGCGCCGGCCCGAAGGCCACGTAGCCGAGCAGGCCGAAGCCGATATAGATGGCGACCACGGCGATCGCCACCGACGAGAAGAACTCCAGCACCGCGGAAGAGAGGAAGGCGACGCGCAGGGTCCGCAGGCTCCGCCGGCGATAGCCGTCGGCGGCAGCGGCCACGGCCTCGATGCTGCGCTCGCCGTGATCGAAAAGCGCCAGGGTCGACAGGCCGCGGATGCGGTCGAGAAAATGGCCGGACAGCCGGCTCAGTTCCCGGAACTGAGCCCGGTTCAGCCGCTCTGCACCCATGCCCACGAGCGCCATGAACAGCGGGATCAACGGCGCCGAGGCCACCAGGAAAAGCGCGGCGAGCCAGTCGAGCCACGCGACCACGACCAGTATCGCCAGCGGCGAGACCACCGCCAGCACCATCTGCGGGAGGAAACGCGCATAGTAGCCCTCCAGCGCCTCCGCCTGCTCCACCACCCGGCTGGCGAGCCCGGCGGAGGGCTCCGCCGCGACCCCCACCGGGCCGAGGGCGTCCAGGCGGGTGAGCAGCTCGCGGCGTACGTCGCCGCGAACCCGCAGGCCCGCCTCGATTCCGGCGTGCTGACGGGCGTACTCGGCGCCGGCGCGCACCAGTACCGCGGCGACGAGCACCACGAACGCGACGGGGGGGACGTCGACGCCGCTATCGAGCATCGCCGCGACGAGCCACGCGAAGGTCCCGGCCTGGACGACGACCGCGGCGGTCTGCACCAGCCCCGCGGCCACCGCCGCACCGAGGGGCCCGCGCACGGATCGTGCGCGGGCGTCGAGCCACCGCCGCGGCGCCGCCTCCCCCGCCACCGGCGGTCAGTGGTAGCCGGCGTCGGCGCTGACCTTGCCGCGGAAGACCCAGTAGGTCCAGGCGGTGTAGGTCAGCACGATGGGGATGACGAAGAGCACGCCGATGAGCAGGAACAGCTGCGACTCCGGCGCGGACGCCGCCTCGCGGAAGGTGAACGCCGGCGGCACCACGTACGGCCACTTGCTCACCAGCAGGCTCAGGTACGTGAACACGAACACCGCCATGGTCGCCACGAAGGGCACGCCCTCCTGGCGCCGGCGGACGGCCCGGTAAAGGACACCGGCAGCGGCCAGGGTGAGCGCAGGCAGGATCCAGATCGTGCTGAGATTGCCGAACCAGCGCTCCCGCACCATGTCATCCACCAGTGGCGTCCACACGCCGATGATCGCGAACACCACCAGCACCGCGGCGAGCAGCCGGGGGCTGAGCCGGTATGCCCACTCCTGGAGCTCGCCTTCGGTCTTGAGGATCAGCCAGTTGGTGCCGAGCAGCGCGTAGCCCAGCAGCAGCCCGATACCGGTGAGCGCGGTGAACGGCGTCAGCCAGTCGAGTGCGCCGCCGGCGTAGACGCCGTCGACGGTATTGAATCCCTGGATGTAGGCACCGACCACGGCCCCCTGCGCGAACGCGGCCACTGTCGAGCCGCCGGCGAACGCCCAGTTCCACAGGTAACGCGAGCGCTGCGCCTTGAAGCGGAACTCGAAGGCCACGCCACGGAATATCAGCCCGGCGAGCAACAGGAACACGCCGATGTAGAGCGCCGGCAACAGCACCGAGTAGACCCGTGGGAACGCCCCCAGCAGCCCGGCGCCGCCGAGCACCAGCCAGGTCTCGTTGCCGTCCCACACCGGGGCCACCGAGTTCATCATTGCATCCCGCGAGCGTTCGTCCGGGGCGAAGGGGAAGAGCACCCCCACGCCCAGGTCGAAGCCGTCCATGAGCACGTACATCACCACGCCGAAGGCGATGATGACGGCCCAGATCATCGTGATATCGATCGTTCCCATGACTGCTTACCTCCCGGCCCGGGCCGTGTCCTCGTCGAATGGCGTGTGCGCCGCCGACAGCGGGCGCATCGGCCGGTCGGACTCGTTCTCCGACTCCTCCGAGATGCCCTGGTGCACCACCCGGGTCAGGTAGTAGCCGCCCGAGACGAAGACCACGGCATAGACGAGGACGTAGCCGATCAGGCTGAACAGCGCCATGCCGCCGGTGAGCGACGGCGTCACCCCCTCGGACTGGGTCATCACGCCGTAGACCAGCCAGGGCGCACGACCGACCTCGGTGGTAAACCACCCGGCCAGGACCGCCAGAAACGGGGTGAGCGCCATCAGCCGCAGCCCCTGAAGATAGCCCCTGGCGTCATACAGCCGCCCCTTCCAGCGCAGCCATGCGCCCCAGAAGGCGAAGCCGATCATCAGCAGCCCGAGGCCAACCATCACGCGGAAAGACCAGAACACGATCGCCACCGGCGGTTGCTCGTCCCGCGGTGCCTCGGTGACGCCGGGGACCTCGCCGTTCCATTCATGGGTCAGAATCAGGCTCGCCAGATTGGGGATGCCCACCTCGATGGCGTTGTCCTGGGCGTCCTGGTCCGGCAGCGCGAACAGCAGCATCGGCGCCCCGGCCTCACGCTCCCAGTTGCCCTCCATGGCCGCCACCTTGGTGGGCTGGTGCTCCAGCGTCATCAGCCCGTGCATATCCCCCACCAGGAGCTGGCCGGGGGCGATGAACAGCAGCAGCCACAGCGTCATCGACAGGGCACGGCGGTTGGCCGGCACGTCGTGCCCGCGCAGCAGGTAGTACGCGCTCACACCGGTGACCACGAACCCGCCCGTTAGGAACGAGGCCAGCGCCATGTGGAAGAAGCGATACCAGAACGACGGGTTGAAGATCGCCTCGCCCCAGGCGGTGACGTGGAAGACGCCGTCACGCAGCTCCACGCCCGCCGGCGTCTGCATCCAGCTGTTCGCCGACAGGATCCAGAACGAGGAGATGAAGGTGCCGAGCGCGACCATGACCGCCGCGAACAGATGGGTGCCCGGCGGGACCTTGTTGCGCCCGAACAGCAGCACGCCGAGGAAGGCGGCTTCCAGGAAGAACGCGGTGACCACTTCATAGGAGAGCACCGGCCCCATGAAGTTCGCCGTGGCCTGGGCAAAGTTGCTCCAGTTCGTGCCGAACTGGAACGACATCACGATGCCCGAGACCACGCCCATGCCGAACACGACGGCGAACACGCGGCTCCAGAAGCCCGACAGCCGCGCCCAGACCGGGTCCTCGGTGCGGTAGAACAGCCCTTCGAGGACCGCGATATAGGACGCGAGCCCGATCGTGAAGACGGGAAATATGGCGTGAAAGGAGACTACGAACGCGAACTGTATTCGCGACAGGAGCAATGGGTCGAGTTCCATGACGATACCCCGGTTTCTAGAGAGACATTCCCTGGCGACGGGCCTTGTCAGGACGCCGCGCCCGCCCCTGGAGGTCCGCCGTACCGCTCCTCCCCTCGACAACGATCATTGTTCTATGACAATGCGAGTGAACGCACGTTCACTCATTGTGGAGGTCATCCTCCGACCCCGCAGGCGGTGCCCTTGCTGCACCGCACCCCCTATGAGACTACGCCGGCTGCAACCGTGACTGTGACTAAGTCACGAACCGCCACGTCCAGCGGACCCACCACGCCGATCCCGCCGCGAGCGACAATTTGGGACCCCTACCTGTCCCGACCACGCACGATACACGCTGCCTTGCCCTTCCCATGATCGGGATGGCCCCACCCGCGGCGTCAAGCCTGTCGACCAGACGGTGCCCGCGTTCATAACCGGGCAGGGCCGCCAGCCGGAGGTCCCTGCCGGGCGATTACGGCCTCCCGGGTCATCCTGTAAACCGGGACGCACCGGAGCGCCCGCATCGTGAATCCGGGTCCCACAGCGCGGCGGGCGGTGACGACGCGGGCAGGCCTGCGCTACCGTTCCGCGCACAGAACGCACCGCAAGGGAGACCCGCCGCCGTGTCTGATACCAGTCCGTCCACCGCCGCCGGGGTCCGCAGCATCGAGCACACGAACATCCCCATGCCGGACGGCACCCGGCTCGCCGCCCGCATCTGGCTGCCGGCGGACGCCGGCGACGTGCCGGTACCGGCGGTCCTGGAGTACATCCCGTACCGCAAGCGCGACATCACCCGCGACCGCGATGAGACCCTGCACCCCTGGTTCGCCGCGAACGGTTACGCGGCGGTCCGGGTGGACCTGCGCGGCAGCGGCGACTCCGAAGGGGTGCTCACCGACGAATACCTGCCCATCGAGCAGGACGACGGCATCGCGGTGATCGAATGGCTTGCCAGCCAGCCCTGGTGCGACGGCAGCGTCGGCATGATCGGCATCTCCTGGGGCGGCTTCAACGGCCTGCAGATCGCCGCCCGTCAGCCGCCGGCACTCAAGGCGGTGGTGACCGTGTGTTCCACCGACGACCGCTACGCCGACGACGTCCACTACATGGGCGGCTGCCTCCTTGGCGACAACCTCTCCTGGGCCTCGGTGATGTTCGCGTTCAACGCCCTGCCACCGGACCCGGCACTGGTGGGCGACGACTGGCGCCGCATGTGGATGGAACGGCTGGAGGGCAGCGGCCTGTGGCTCGACACCTGGCTGCGCCATCCCCACCGGGACGACTACTGGCGCCACGGCTCGGTCTGCGAGGACTACACCGACGTGCGTTGCCCGGTCATGGCGGTCAGCGGCTGGGCGGACGGCTACACCAACACGGTATTCCGTCTACTGGAGAACCTGCCCGGACCGCGCCTCGGGCTGGTGGGGCCGTGGAGCCACAAGTATCCCCAC
>NZ_WNXE01000021.1:24944-35309 GCF_010993615.1 Arhodomonas sp. KWT
AGTACCGCTGGCTGGTGCACCGCGACCTTGAAGGGGACTACGCGACCCTGGAGGTGATCAAGGACGAAGGCACCGTGCGCATCGAGGACGCCGACATCGAGCTGACCGACGAGACCCGGGAGTACTACCGCTACGCGGGCGACGACTTCAGCTCGCCCAGCGGCGAAGTGGTCACCCGCCAGCGCCTGCGCCGCGAGGGCTGGGATATCGAGACCCGCGCCCGCACCCTGCTCACCGCGGACGGCGGGCACTTCCACGTGCACGCCGAGCTGGACGCCTACGAGAACGGCCAGCGCGTGTTCTCGCGCAACTGGAACCGCCGCATCCGCCGCCAGCTGCTGTGACCGGTGCGGCCCCTCAGGGCCGCTCGTCCACCTCGCGGTCACGCTGGCGCTCGACCACGGCGGCGAGGTCTTCGAGCACCTCCCCGAGCAGGCCGACAACGTCGTCCACAGCGATGATCCCGGCGAGATCGCCGGCCTCGTCCACCACCGGCACCCGCCGCACGCCGCGCCCGCGCATCACCTCCAGCGCGTCGAAGAGGCTGTCGCCCTCGTGCACGAAGAACGCGGAGTGGGTAACGATGTCACGCACCGCGAGCGCCTGGGGGTCGAGCCCCGGTGCCAGGACCTCGACCACCAGGTCCCGGTCGGTGACGATCGCCGCCGGCGGCCGGCCGGGTTCGAGCACGACGAGATCGCCCACGTGGTGACGCCGCATGAGCTCCGCCGCGGCACGCACTGACTCGTCGGCATCGATAGTGATCACGTTGCGGTTGCAGTACTCGCCCACCGTCATGCCTCACTCCTCCCTGAGAACATTCCCAGGATGACCGCTCCGGAACCATACTGTTCGGCAGGGCGCGCGCCGAGGGTGTTACGCCCACCGCTCAGGCAATAGCACACCACAAAGACAATGCCCAGCATCCGGGGAGGACGCCCGCCATGTTCAGGGATCGCACCGACGCCGCAGAACAGCTCGCCACACGACTCGGCCATCTCACCGGAACCCGCCCGCTGATCCTCGGCATCCCGCGGGGCGGTGTCCCCATGGCCGCGGCCGTGGCCGACGCACTGGACGGCGAGCTGGACGTGGTGCTCGTGCACAAGCTCGGCGCCCCCGGCAACCCGGAGTACGCCATCGGTGCGGTGAGCGAGGACGGCACCACGGACCTGTCCGAGGACGCACGCCGCCACCTCGGCGCCGATTACGTGGATGCCGAGGTCTCCGCCCAGCTCGACACCCTGCGCGGGCGCCGCCGGCGCTATACCCCTGTGCGCCCGCCGGTGGATCCGGCGGAACGCACCGTGGTGATCGTCGACGACGGCAGCGCCACCGGCGCCACGATGGCGGCCGCCCTGCGCGCGGTCCGGCGGCGGAAACCGGCGCGGCTGGTCGCCGCGCTCGCCGTCGCGCCGCCGGAGGCGGTCGAGACCCTGGATGCGCTGGCGGACGAGGTCGTCTGTCTCGCCACACCCGGCGACTTCATGGCCGTGGGCCAGTACTTCCGCGATTTCGGCCAGGTCAGCGACGACGCCGTGATCCGCTGCCTGGCGGGCCGCGCCGGCCCGCCGTGCACCGGCGGAGCGGACTGAGAACGGCGCTCAGGCGATGCTGTCCACCACACCGCCATCCACGCGCAGCGCCGCCCCGGTGGTCGCGGAGGACAGCGGCGAGGCCACGTAAACGACCATATTCGCGACTTCCTCGACCGTCGCCGCACGCCGGATGATCGAACTCGGGCGCTCACGACGCACGAACGAGGCCGCGGTTTCCTCCAGGGACTCCCCCGCCTGCTGCGCGTCCGCAAGCATCGCGCCCACGCCCTCGGAGAGGGTCGGCCCGGGCAGCACGGCGTTGACGGTGACACCGGTACCGGCCATGCGCTTGGCAAGCCCGCGGGAGAGCGACAGATCCGCCGTCTTGGTGACGCCGTAGTGGATCATGTCCGCGGGGATATTGAGCGCGGACTCGGAGGAGAGGAAGATCACACGCCCCCAGCCCCGCTCGGCCATGCCGGGGAGATAGGCCCGGGAGAGGCGCACGCCGGAGAGCACGTTCACCGCGAGAAAGTGCTCCCAGACGGCATCATCGGTCTCGAAGAAGTCCTGCGGGCCGAAGATGCCCACGTTGTTGACCAGGATGTCCGCCGACGGGGCCTCGGCGACCAGGGCGTCGCAGCCCTCCGCAGTGCCGAGGTCGGCGGCCACACCGCGCACCTCGGCACCCGGGACCTCGTCGCGCAGGCGGGCGACGGCCGCGTCGACGGATTCGCTGCGCCGCCCGTTGACCACTACCGAGGCCCCGGCGCCCGCTAGGCCGCGGGCGGTGGCGAACCCGATACCCGCGGTCGAGCCGGTGACGACGGCAATGCGGCCGGTAAGATCGATCTGCATGGCATTACTCCCGGTTGCTGAAAGGCGACCGCGACCCCGGCCAGGGCGGCACGGGGTCATCAGTTTGCAACCGGACTATCGCCTTTCGGACGGCGACCGATCAAGCGGCGATGCACGCCGCACCGGTCATTCGTCGCCGGCACCCATGCGGTTCTCGTACTCCCACATGTGGTTCATGAGGCGCTGCATGCGCTCCGTGCGGTTCTCCATGTAACGCAGCCGCTCGGCATCGCTGGCATTGGGGCCCGGCCCCTGCCCCCGGCGCATCATCTCGAAGTCCTGGTCGATACGCTGGCGGTAGGTCCGCATCAGGCGCTGGCGTTCAGCGGAATCGTTCGTATTGTGAATCCGGTCGCGAAGCTGATCCAGCTCACGCAGACGGTCCTGGTCCAGGCTGCGAACCCCGCCGCCGCCCTGCCCATCGGTCATCATCTGCCGGTGACCGGAACCCCCGCCGCCACCCGCGGCCGCCACATCCGGCATGGTTAACACCGCCCAGGTCACCGTTACCGCTACCGCGGCCACACGCATACTGCTGCTGACTGTCC
Organism: Arhodomonas sp. KWT; assembly: GCF_010993615.1. NCBI lineage: Bacteria > Pseudomonadati > Pseudomonadota > Gammaproteobacteria > Chromatiales > Ectothiorhodospiraceae > Arhodomonas > Arhodomonas sp. KWT. Next base: position 27,889 of record NZ_WNXE01000021.1, read on the forward strand.
TCATCCCGAATTCCTCCTGAAAAATCGTCCCTGCCCCAATCCACACCGGTCAAAGGCGTTCCGCCCGCGGGGCCGTCACAGGCAGACACGCACGATCAGGAGCCGCCGCCGGAACGCCCCGCTCCGACAGCGCGCAAGGCTTCATCGCCGGAAGACCCTGACGGTACGCCGCGCTGACGCCGGGCCACCGCCCGGATCGCGCCGATATCGAGAAGCTCGCATTCCCGTCCGGTACCATCGAGCCAGCCCTGCTCGCGGAAGCGGCGGAACAGCCGGCTGACCGTCTCCGGAGCGAGTCCGAGATAGCTGCCGAGCTCAGCCTGGGACATGGCCAGACGCAGGGCGGTCGGTGACAGACCCCGGCCCGCGAAGCGCTCGGACAGGCTCATCAGACCCACGGCGAAACGCTCCTCCGCGGTACGCTTGAGCAGGGCCAGCCGCATCTCGTGCTCGGCGGCGATCTGGCGGCTCATCGCCTGAAGGAGGCGGTGCTGCAGGGCGGGCACCTCGCTGAGGAGCGGCTGCAGACGGGCGAAGGGGATGACACCGACACTCGCGGTCTCGAGCACGCAGGCGTCCGTCAGGTAGGTGCTGCCACCGATCGCATCAAGACCGACGATGTCACCGGGAAAACTGAAGCCGATGACGCGCTCCTCCCCGTCCTCGGTGACGGCGCAGGTTTTGACCGTACCCGCGCGGACCGTGTACAGCGCTGCGAACGGGGAGCCGGCGTGGTAGAGGTACTGCCCCAGGACCATCGGGCGTCCCACTTCCACGATCCGGCGGAGCGTCCTCGCCTCGGTACACTCATCCCTGCAATGGAATACGCACGGTGAGCTGCCGCACAGGGGGCAGTCCGGGCGGAATTCGACAACGGCGTCTCTGCCCTGGCGTGTATCCATACCGCGTCCCTCCCTAAACGCCAGCCCCTCGATGGCGATGCCCTGTCGGCACCCGTGCTCGATCAGGCCCCATCCCTGGTCAAGAAGACACCATCGACGCGGGGACGCTGTCCACCGGCGCGCGCCGGTGGACAGCGTTTCACGGGATTTCCCGGAAAATATAGACGCATCACGCCACAGGCAAAACGGAATAACTTCTCAGAAATTCAGATCATTGCCGGAATCGACGCGTTAGTGGACCGGTGGCCGGCATACGCCGACGAGCGTTGTATCAGCGCGCCGTCGGCGGCCACCGCATGCGCACGGCATCCGTTCCATAGCCGCGCTTCAGGGCATACGCCTGGGCACGCTGCGGGGTACAGAAACGCAACGGTGCGCCGTCCTCATGATCAAGCACGGCCCACTCGCATTCACCCTCCTGCTCCACCCAGGCCCAGAGCACGTAGCAGCCACTACCGTCCCAGGCGGGATGGATCTCGCAGCCGAAGCGCCGACGGCGCCGTGCCGCCAGAGCGGTACGGGCCGTGGGCGCCCGCCGTGGCCACGCAAACACCGCTGTCCGATCGATATCGGGCATGACTCTCTCCTCCCTGGCGATTCGGGGCTCCCGGATCCGAGCTAGCCCTGGGCCGCCGACTGTCCGCCGGTTTCCGACCTCGGTTGTCCACGGGACGCCGTGCGCCCGCCACGGGTGGCCCGTGCCGACGATTTCGACGACGCGGCCTGCGGCTCGTCCGCCCCGCTACGGGCCGAACTGCCCGCTTCGCCCCACATAGCCGGCATCGCACCGGTCAACGCATTCACGGACGCGCCCTCGAGGGCGCGGAACCACGCCGTCCAGAGGCGTTCCCGGGTGTCGATACCCTGCTCAATGAGGCCAAGCGCGGATTCCCAGAGGGCGCCGCTCGCCGGCTGCTCACGGGCCTGGGCACGCCAGGCGTGAACCATCGCACGCTCGAGCCCGATGGTCCGTTCCACCGCGTTGTGGGCCACGGCGACGCCCTCACGGTAGGCGCGCTCCGGACCGTCCGCCCCGTAACCGAGGCAGGCGGCGCTGCGCATCGCGCCCTCCGAGATATCGCGCCCGACATCCAGCATTTCGTGGTTGAACGTGTTCAGAGATCGTAGTGATGATGTCGTCATCGTCCTTTCCTCCATGCAGTCCTCGCCCCAGGGGCGACACGACGATCAAGCCCGCCCTCAGCGCACCTCGATACGCCGGCGGCGGGCTTCCTTCACCTTGGGCAGCGTGATCTCGAGGATGCCGTCCGCGAAGCGGGCATCCGCCTTGTCCGCGTCGACCTTGGCCGGCAGGGACACCGTGCGACTGAACGCCCCGCGGGCGATCTCGCTGCGGAAATAGGCCCCTTCTTCCGCGCGCTTCTCGCTCGCCGTTGCCCCCCGGATGGTGACCGTGGCGTCCGTCACCGAGACGTCGAGGTCCCTGCGCTGCACCCCCGGCAGCTCGGCGCGCAGCAGCACGTCGCTGTCGCGCTCGAGCAGGTCCACCCGCGGGATCCGGCCCTCGCCGCCCCCTGCGATGCGCTCCCACAGCGGATGTTCCCAGCGGAACGGGCGCATCCACCCGCGCTCGAACACCGTGTCCATGAACCGGTCGACATCGTCGAAAACACCCATCGTGCGACCCGTCGGCGCCGGCGTCTGCTCCGCCGGCACCGCCTTCGGCGCGTCCGCCTTCATCTCCTTGGCCATCTCGTATTCCTCCCGGAATCACCCAACATCACGCCCCCGGAGATCCGACTCCGGCGCGCCCCGGTTATCCACCGGCACGCACTGGGAATCACGTTATGCCCGGCCCTGGTGCGCCGGGGATGACGACGGTCAATTACGGTGCCTGCGGCCGCGAAACGCCGATGAACGGAGACCGCGCCGCCGCCGGCCCCCATACGGCGCAGCGCCCGCCACAACCGGCCCGGTGGTGTCGAACCGCCGGCGGCCTGTCTCCGAACAGCGACAGCCACCGAGCTGATCCAGCTCAAGAGGCGGCCGTCCCGGCCCGGTAGAATCCGAAATGGACTAAACAAGGACCCCGACGTGCCGATAAGACCGGGGCAAAGGGACGAGGGGGCAGAAAGGACGGGGCATGCGACGTATATCCATCAAGCTGAAGATCCTGCCGGCGATTGCCGGCGTATTCCTGCTCGCGATGGCGCTGGTGACGGTCTACTCGGCACACCGCCAGCGCGCCCGGGTGCTCGACAACGCCGTGGCACAGGCCGACACCCTGATCTCCAGCCACCTGGACAGCCTCAATGCACTGATGCTGACCGGGCAGATGAAACGCCGCGGTATCCTCTTCCGTAAGCTCGAGTCCCACCAGAACGTAATCTCCGCGCGTACCCTGCGCGGCAAGCCTGTCCAGGCGCTCTACGGCCCGGGCATGGACGAGGAGCAGCCCCGGGACGCCATCGACCGTCGTGTCCTTTCCGGCGAGCGCGTCGTCTCGGTGGCGCAGGGCGAGGACGGCCGCGCCCTCACCGTGGCCGTCCCCCACCTCAACCTCACCGACTATCACGGCACCAACTGCACCGGCTGCCACGCGAACGCCGACGAGGGCGCCGTGCTCGGTGCTACACGCGTCCGTTTCTCAATGGCCGGCATGGACACAGCGGTCTGGCGGGACATCACCACCACGGTGGGCATCAACCTCGCCATTTTCCTCGCCGGACTGGCGGTGCTAAGCGCCGTTATCGGCCGGGTGGTGATCCGGCCGCTACGGGCCCTGCGCGACACCACCGAGGCCGTCGCCTCCGAGGAGGACCTGCGTCCACGCATCGACGTGCGCGGCAACGACGAGTTCCGCAGCGTGGCCGATGCGGTCAACCGGCTGCTGGAGCACTTCCAGTCCACCGTGCGCAGCCTGGCCGGAGAAACGGAGCGCCTGCGCGACGCCGCCTCCACGCTCACCGAACAGACCCAGCGCACCCGCGAGGGCGCGAACACGGAGGCCGAGCGGATCGAGAGCCTGAATCAGGCGATGACCGAGGTACGCGAGGCCGCACGGGAAGTCGCCGACAACGCCGACGAGGCCAGTCGCGCCGCCGACGACGCGCGGGATCAGGCCAACAACGGCCACGCCCGCGTCGATGAGGTCTCCCGGGCGATCAGCCGGCTCGCCGACGGGGTCGCCGAGGCCGGCCGGATGGTGGAGTCGCTGGCGCAGGGCACGGAGAGCGCCAAGGAGGTCCTCGGGGTGATCGACAACATCGCCGAGCGCACCAACCTGCTCGCCCTCAACGCCGCCATCGAGGCGGCCCGCGCCGGCGAGCAGGGTCGCGGCTTCGCCGTGGTCGCCGAGGAAGTGCGCTCTCTCGCCGCCCGCACGCAGGAGGCCACCGGCGACGTGGCCGAGACCATCGAGAAGCTCGTCGCCTCCTCCCGCGAGGCTGCACAGGCGATGGCACGCAGCCGTGACGACGCGGGGACCACGGTCAGTGCAGTCGACACGGCCGGCGAGGCCCTTCGCGCCATCAACGAGGCCGTGGACGCGATTACCGGGATCAACCACCGTATCGCCGATGCCGCGGGCCGCCAGAATGAGACGGTCACGGTGGCCGACGGCCACACCCGGGACATCGCCGAGGTCAGCGAGGAGACGGTGACCGGGGCGCAGCGTACGGAACAGGCCGGCGGACAGGTGGCGCAGAGCGCCGAGGCACTGGAGCGGGTGGTCACACGCTTCCGCACCTGAAGGCGGCGGACGGCACGGCGGCACTACATCTCCCAGCGGCTCGGCGGGACGTGGCGCAGGTGAATACGGTGCGCGAGCCGGAGCGTCGGGCGCAGCATGAACTGCGCACTGCCGATAATGAACAGCCACACACCGACCGGCTCCCAGTCCGGGTAAAGGAAAAGGATACTGCCCACCAGGAACCAGCCGGCGACGAGGAAGTCGTTGAAGATGCTGGCCGCCTCGTAGCGCCGGCGGATCACCAGCTGCTCGGGGCCGAGGGTGAGGGTCATGGCGCTCGGATCGTCACCGTCGCCATAGCCGATGTGTCGTGCATGGGCCATGGGGCGCTCCTCTCTGCCGGGTGGGTACCGTGGCAGTCTCCCCCATCACCCGGCAACGCGCAAAGCCCCGCCCCTCGGCGGTGTTGTCCCGGCATACAACGCACGGCGCGGGCGCTCAGTCACCGATATCCCGGGCCGCCTCGTCGATGGCCGCACGGACCCGCTCGCCGTCGCCCACACGGTGGGCAAGCGCCAGGGAGAGCTTGGCCAGGAACAGCGATGTCTGCCGTTCCGGCAACCTATCCAACGTCTCCGCGATCCGCTCGTAGGCCGCCTCCAGCTCCGGGAACGGCAGGTGCTCTTCAGTATGCGACGCCATCAGGACATCCCTCCGGTAGCGGTGGCCAGGGCACGGTACAGGGCGGCCGTGTCGAGGTCGCGCCAACGCGCGGCGACGTGCCGGTCCGGGCGCACGAGATAGCAGCTCCCGGCCCGCGCGCCGTAGGCAGCGGCGATACCGCGGTCGGGATCCGGAACCGGCGTCCACGGTGCGTGTTCGTCGACCCGCGCGCCCACGACGAGGCAGTGCAGCGGCATCGCCCCGCCGGCGAGTGCCTCCAGTGACTCCCGGTGTGCCGGCTCGACGTCCCCCGCGTCGCTGAAGTACAGCAGGTTGAAGCCCGGGCCGAGGTGATCCAGGAGGTAGTCGTCCTCACCGAGCCGGCGGTTCACCAGCGGTGCCCCCGGCGCAGGCCCCGCCGCGAACCCCGGCACCGTGTCCGGCGTGGTCAATGGGCTGTCGGCGTAGGTGTAGGGTGTGACCTGGCGGGGGTTGGCGAACCCGCCGGCATAGTCGCAGCTCAGCGAGAGCGACAGCGCTGCATCGCGCATGAGCCGATAGCCCCGCGTCGGCGGGGTCATGAAGCGGGTGCTGCGCCCGGCGTTGGCGAAGACGTCCAGCGTCGCGCCGCGGCGCTCCGGGGTATAGCTCGCCAGCAGACTATCTCCACCCCAGCCCCGGATCCGCCAGGCGAGCTTCCAGCCCGCGTCCATGGCGTCGGCAAAGCCGTTGTTGAGACCGCGCACGCCGAATATCGGCACCAGGTGGGCGGCATCACCGATGAACATCACCCGGCCGTGGCGGTAATCATCCAGGGCCAGGGTGTAGGCCTTGTAAAGGCTCCACCACTCCAGCTCCCAGTCGTCGGCCTCGCCAAGCATCTCCACGACGGCACCCACGTTTCGCCGGATGCTCGCCTCCTTCAGCGCCTCGTCGGGGTCGTCATCGGGACCGAGCTGGTAGTCGATACGCCAGATGTCGTCCGGCTGACGGTGGACCAGCAGGGTCGAGTCCGGCAGCGCCGGCGGGTTGAAGAACGCCCGGCGTTCCGTGGGGAAGTCCGAGCGCATGCGTATGTCGGCGATGACATAGCGCCCCTCGTAGGCCTCGCCCTGGAGGCCGAGCCCTAACGCCCGCCGTACCCCGCTGCGCGCCCCGTCGGCAGCCAGGACGTAGTCGGCGTCCAGGCGATACCATCCCTCCGGCGTGTCCACGGACAGGCTCACGCCGTCGTCGCCGGCATCCACGTCACGCACCCGGCTGCGCCAGCGCAGCGCTACCAGCCCGGTCTCCTGTGCACGCTCGATGAGGAAGCGCTCGATGTACTGCTGCTGGATGTTGTACATCGGCATGAACCGCTCCTGCTCGGAGTGCGCCATTTCCAGACGGAACACCTCCCGCTCGCCGAAGTAGGTGCGCCCGTAACGCCAGCCCAGCGCCTTGTCGGTGAAGCGCCCGGCGACACCGAGCTGCTGGAGGATCTCCAGGCTGTGACGGGAGATGCAGATGGCCCGGGAGCCATCGTTGACGGTGTCCTTGTCGTCGAGCACCACGCTCGCCACCCCGTGGCGTGCCAGCTCCAGGGCGGCGGTCACACCCACCGGCCCGGCGCCGACGATGGCCACGGTGTGTCGCCGGTGGGTGCCGTCCAACTCCGGTGGACGCTCGAAGGCATAGTATGGATAGTCGAAATACAGCGAGTCGTACTCGCCGCGTCCGGCAGGCCGCATGGCTCTCCTCCCCTGGCTTGCGGTGACCGGGACGGTCGTTTACCAACCTTTCAGGACGTATCGTGTCCATGCTAGAGGAGAGAGGGACTTCAGCCTGTCCCGTGAAATGCAGGACATCCCGTTATGGCGACGCTAACCGATAGAGACGACCGCATGGGCGCGACGGCGTTCCGGGCCGCCGGAGCATGCGTGGACGCCATCGGTCGCCCGGACTTCGAGGACGCCCTGCTCGCGCTGCTGAGGCGCCAGACCGGCATTGAGCAGTGCATGCTCTTCGCCTACGGACACGGCGACCGCATGGGCTGCCTGCTCGCCGCAAACCCGCGCAAGCCGGCGCTCGCCCAGAGGCTTGCCCGGCGCTACGTCGGCGGCGGGTTCCGCAACGACCCGAACTACCCACGGCTGCGCCAGCTGCTGACGCGCCCCACTGACGATGCCGCGCCGGAGGCGATGCGGACGACGGCGATGCCGGAC
>NZ_WNXE01000021.1:35405-37895 GCF_010993615.1 Arhodomonas sp. KWT
GTGCCCGGCGAGGGCGTGGCCTACTACCTCAACCTCTATCGCGGCCGCGGCGAAGGGGCCTTCACCGGCGACGAGGTCCACGAGATCTCGGCGCTCGCCCCCCTGCTGGCAAGCCTGATGCGCCGCCACTACAGCGACGGCCCACCGACGGAGGGCCCCGGCACGGCGGAGAGCCGGCTGCTGGAGACGCTCTCCACGCGCGAGCGCGAGCTGTGTACGCTGTTGCTACGCGGCCACACGCTCAAGAGCGCGGCGGCAGCGGCCGGGATGAACCCGGGCACCGCCGAGACCTACCGGCGCCGGGCCTATCACAAGCTCGGCGTGCACTCGCGCGCCGAACTCGCCCGGCGCTGCCACCCGCATCCGCCCGCCGGCTGAACCGGCCTCCCACCGGGGGATCACAGCCGCCAGCGCGCACTGCGCTGCTTCATCCAGCGAAGCAGATCCCGCGCCGGCATCGGACGACCGAAGAGAAACCCCTGAACGCTGTATACCTCAAGGGAGCGCAGGTAACGTGCTTCGTCCGGGGTCTCTATCCCTTCAGCGACGGTCTCGAGACCGAAATTGTGCGCGAGCCACAGGATGGTGCGGGTGATCGCAGCGTTGGTCTCGTCCCGGTGCACGTCGGTGATGAATGCGCGGTCGATCTTGAGCGTGGTGATGGGCAGGCGATGGAGGTAGCTCAATGAGGAGTAGCCGGTACCGAAGTCGTCCACGGCGATGCTGACGCCGAGGCCCCTGAGATCGTTGAGCTTCTGGAGGTTCTCGTCAGAGATGTCGAACAGCGCCGTCTCCGTGAGCTCGAGCTCCAGGGACGGCGGCGGCAGCTGGTAATGCTCCAGGGTGTCGCGGATCGTTGCGGCAAACCCGGGGGCGCGCACGTCCTCGGCGGAGACGTTCACCGCAACCCGCTCGATCCCCACCCCCTGCCGACGCCATTCGCTCATGGTCGCGCACACGTTCACAAGCATGCAGTGATCGATTCGGGGCATGAGGCCGCACGTCTCGGCGACGGCAAGGAACTCCCCGGGCGGGACCAGCTCCCCGCTGGGCAGACGCCATCGCACCAGCGCCTCGACCCCCAGTATCCTGCCCGTCTCCAGACACAGCTGGGGCTGAAACCACTGCTCGAACTCGCCTTTCTCCAGCGCCTCCAGCAGCCGTGCCTCCGTGCGCACGAACCGTAACGCCTCCTGCTGGACCTGGCGGGAGTAAAATACCGGCCCGACATCGTCGGTCTCCGAGAGGGCGCTGGTCGCCCGGTCGAGGACCGTCGCGGCATCCGCCCCATCCTCCGGGTAAAGGCCGACGCCGACCCGCGGGGTAATGCGCACGCGCTCGTCACCGATCTCCACCGGCGATTCCGCGATCTGGCGGATTCTCCCGCACACCTCCAGCACCTCGTTCACCGTGGTGCCCGGGCGATGCAGCAGCCCCCATTCGTCCGTGGACAGCCGCGCCAGCGAGGCGGTATCACCCAGTAACGTCTGCAGGCGCCGGGAACAGGCGGTCACCGCCCGTTCAAGCGCATGGTGGCCGAAGGACTTGAGCACCCGGCCCAGGGGGATACGGATCACGGTCACCGGCAGCTGCCGGTTGAGCACCGACGCCTCACGTATGGCGGCGACCAGGCGGTCGAGGAACAGGCTCTTGTTCGGCAGCCCGGTCACACTGTCGTAGTTGACCAGGTAAGCCAGGTGATCGCGCTGGGCGATGGCCATGGAACGGGCGCGTAACAGCATGGCCACGCGCTCGCTGAACTCGCGGCGCTCGATCGGTGTGACGATGAACTCGTCGGCCACATCCCATAACGCCGCCAGCCGGCGATCCAGCTCGGAGCGCGAGAGCAGCAGCACGACCGGCAGGAAGGTCGGCGCCTCGCGCCGCTTCGCCTCCTGTAGCCGGCGGCGCCAGTGCCGGAATCCGCCGACGTCGGCGATGACCAGATCGAAGCCGTCCTCAGGCAACCCGCACTTGCCCGGCTCGAGCACCGTGCAGTGATCCTGTAGGTGGCCCTCGAGAAGGCGCCGGTTGCCGGAGGCGCCGAGCAGGAGCAGAACGCGGTCGGCAGGCACGGTATCGTCCACCGTGTCCGTCGCCACTCCGCGCCACGCCACCCCGTGGAGATCATCATACCGGTAGTTCAAGCCCTGCCTCCCCGTCGTCCGACGGTGTGCAAGTGGTTACACTGCTTCATCCCGGACCTGCCAGATCGCGGACGATTCGCAACAGGGCCACCTTGGCGACGGGTTTCTGCACCACGGTGCGGGCACCGCTCGCAACGGCACGACCACCGAGAGAGAGTTCCTCGGGCGCGGAGAGCACCACGAAAGGCACCTCGTTCGCCTGGAGGACCGCGCACATGGACCAGACCGACGGGCCGAAGCCCGAGACGTCCACGAGCGCGAGCGCCGGCATCGGCGGCGCCGCCACCGCATCGGCGAGCGCGGTCTCGTCGTCGATGCCGATACCGCGATAACCGAGGCCCAC
>NZ_WNXE01000220.1:0-3497 GCF_010993615.1 Arhodomonas sp. KWT
CCCTCGGCAATGTGGTGACGCAGCTCGGCCTTGCGCCGCTCGATGAAACGCCGGTGCTCCGGCTCCGCCCCCGGACGCCGGCGATGCACGTGCGCGTCGCCGTGCAACCCCACCAGCGCCTGCAGCAGCGGCTGGCCGTAGAGGTCGATGAACATCCACTCCATGGCGCGGTCGCGGAGATCGCGGAAGGTATTGAGGCCGAAGACGATCTCGTTGGAGACTAGCCCCTCGATCACACGGAAGGGGTTGTCCTCCGACACCGGGTGGCGATCCTCGCGCACGCCCTCGGCGAGCGCCGGCAGCCCGTACATGAACGGGTTGCGGTCGCAGAAGACCTTGTAGCGCAGGCGGCTGGGGTGCAGCCGCCGGATCCAGGTCGCAAGGTCCGGCGTGACCGTCGCCCGCACCCACGGCTGGACGAACAGCCGGTAGAGACCGAGGTTGATCTCCGAGACCCTCGCCACGGTGGCGAAGCGGGTGTCGTCCTCGGGCCGATGCTGGATCTCCTCGTCCAGATCCTCCACCGAGCGCTGCTGGAACTCCAGCAGGTAATCGCGCTCCGGCGAGGCACCGGCAGTCATCTCGTCAGCGGGGGTGACAGTGGTCTCGTAGAGCCCGGGCGGCAGGACGTCGATGTAGTCCATGTTCGCCGTGAACTCGGTGTGCTCCTTGCGCGAGACGCTGCCCGAGACGAAGATCCCCAGGTGTCCGGTGGTGTCGTGCACGCAGTACACGATCGTCTGGACGTTGGCGATGATGTCGTCCACGCCCTCGTAGAGATCGCGGATCCAGCCCAGCGCCTGGGGCGGGGGCGTGATGTTGTCGCCGCGGGAGCAGAACACGACCACCGGCGAGCGGACGTTGCGCAGATCCACCCGCCGCCCATCCCGGGTGACGAGCTGGGCGGTGGACAGCCGGTTACCGACGAACAGGTTGTCCACGATGTACTGGATCTCCTGGGCGCCGAGGAAGACGTGCCCGCCCCACCAGCGCTCGAACTCCAGGTACCGGTCCGCCTCCGTGTCGATATTGGCGTAGAGGTTGTACTGCTTGGCCCAGTAGGTGTTCGCCGGGTTGAGGCGCTCGAAGTTCTGCACCAGCCAGGCGCCGTCGAACAGCCCGTTGCCGAGATCGCTCAACAGCGCGGTGGTCCAGCTGCCCCCGGTCATGCCGCCGGTGTAGCGCATCGGCGCCCCGCCCCGCTCGCCGGCCCAGTAGGACAGTGGCGCACCGGCGATGAGGATCGGGCCGAAGACGTCCGGCTCCAGCGCCGCCGCCATCATGATCTGCCAGCCGGCCTGGCAGTTGCCCACCACCATGGGCCGCTCGGAAACGTTCGCGTGGCGCTCGCCGACATGGCGCAGGAAGGCGATCTCCGCCTCCACCACGTCCTCGACGGTCTGGCCCGGCTCCGGGTACGGCAGGAAGCCGATGAAGTAACAGGGGTGGCCGGCACGCAGTGCCACGCCGATCTCGCTGTCCGGCTTGAAGCCGCCGATGCCCGGACCGTGCCCCGCCCGCGGGTCGACCACGACGAACGGACGCTTGGACGGGTCCTCCTCGACGCCCTCCGGCGGCTCGATGCGCAGCAGCTCGTAGTTGACCGGCCGCGGCAGATCGCGGCCGTTGACCAGAACCTCCGCCTCGAAGCCGAGCACATTGGGCTTGGTCTTCTCCATGTGCTCGAGGTACTGATTGCCACGCTGGCGCATGACATCCATGTACAGCACGCTGCGCTCCAGCGCGTCGCGCCAGTACTCGTTGGCGGCACGGACGACGCCGAAGGGATCGAACATCGGCAACGGGTCAACCGGCAGGGGCGGCATCATCATGGCGCTATTCACTTCCATCAGAGGATTGGCGTGACTGCGGGCGGACCGACCCGCCACGGACATCGCGGAACCGGTACGCCGGGCACCGGGATACACGAGTCCGGCGGGGAGGGACGGACAATGCCACGGGGGATTCGGCCGCCGGTCGCCGCAGCCTGGGGCGCGACGTTCCACGGAGTGAGCGGCCTATCACAGTCACGCCTGCATTCTTGCCACTGCAACGATCCACAGTCAAACGGAATCCGACGGGCATCAGGTGCTTGCCGGTCCAGCCCGGAAGGATGGATTCAGGCTCGCCTGCGGGAAACCGGCGGGTAGTGCCGGTAACGATCGGGGAGCATTCGGCGGGAATAGCCGGGGCAGGCCCTCAGGACCTGCCCGGCCCGCCCCGCAAGGCGGGGCTGAACGGGGCGGCGAGCGTGCCGGCCGCCCCGCGGGGCATCACCGCTTCAGCCGGTGAAGAACTCGTTGATGCGCGCACCGATCTCCGCGGGGGAGCGCACCGTGGCGACACCGGCCTTCTCCAGGGCACCGAACTTGTCGTCCGCCGTGCCCTTGCCGCCGCTGATGATCGCGCCGGCGTGGCCCATACGCTTGCCGGGGGGCGCGGTGACGCCCGCGATGTAGGCGACGACCGGCTTGCGCACGTTGCTCTGGATGTACTCCGCGGCCTCTTCCTCGGCGGTGCCGCCGATCTCGCCGACCATGACGATGCCCTTGGTCTGACGATCGGCCTCGAAGCGCTCGAGCACGTCGATGAAGCTCATGCCCTGGATCGGGTCGCCGCCGATGCCCACGCAGGTGCTCTGGCCGAGGCCCACATCGGTGGTCTGCTTGACCGCCTCGTAGGTCAGCGTGCCGGAGCGGCTGACGATGCCGATGGAGCCGGCCTTGTGGATCTGGCCGGGCATGATGCCGATCTTGCACTCACCGGGGGTGATGACGCCGGGGCAGTTCGGCCCGATCAGGGTGGCGTCGTAGTCCGCCAGCGCGGCCTTGACCTTGAGCATGTCCTGCACCGGGATGCCCTCGGTGATGCACGCGATGACCTTGATGCCCGCATCCGCGGCCTCGAGGATCGCGTCCGCGGCGAAGGCCGCCGGCACGTAGATCATGCTCGCCTGGGCGCCGGTCTCGGCGACGGCGTCACCCACGGTGTTGAACACCGGCCGGTCCAGGTGGGTCTCGCCGCCACGGCCCGGGGTGATACCCCCGACGATGTTGGTGCCGTAGGCGATGCACTGCTCGGCGTGGAAGGTGCCCTGCTTGCCGGTGAAGCCCTGCACGATCACCTTCGTGTTCTTGTCGACAAGAATGCTCATCTCGCTTGAACCTCGTTGCTGATCCGAATGTCGCGTCAGGCGCCCACCGCGGCGACGACCTTCTTGGCGCCGTCGGTGAGGTCGTCAGCGGCGATGATGTCCAGGCCGCTGTTGGCAAGGATCTCCTTGCCCTTGTCGACATTCGTGCCCTCGAGGCGCGCGACCACCGGCACCTTCACGCCGACCTCCTTGACCGCCTCGATGATGCCCTCGGCGATCATGTCGCAACGCACGATGCCGCCGAAGATGTTCACCAGGATGCCCTTTACGTCCGGGCTCGCGGAGATGATCTTGAACGCCTCGGTGACGCGCTCCTTGTTGGTGCCGCCGCCGACGTCGAGGA
>NZ_WNXE01000221.1:0-1699 GCF_010993615.1 Arhodomonas sp. KWT
TCCGCCGCATTCAGCTGCTCACCCATGGTGCGCCCGGAGATGGTGAACGCATCTTCGTGCAGCAGGTCCCGGATCTTGCCCATCACCGCTGGCAACCCGCCGGCGTAGCAGAAATCCTCCATCAGGTACTCGCCCGAGGGCATGAGGTTGACCAGGCAGGGGACGTCGCGCCCGAAGCGGTCCCAGTCGGTGAGATCGAGGTCCACGCCGATACGCCCGGCGATCGCGAGGAGGTGGATCACCGCGTTGGTCGAGCCGCCGATGGCACCGTTCACGCGGATGGCGTTCTCGAACGCCTCGCGGGTGAGCACCCTGGACAGACGCAGGTCCTCCTCGACCATCGAGACGATGCGCCGGCCGGTGAGTCGCGCCAGGCGGTTGCGCCGGGCATCCACCGCCGGGTAGGCGGCATTGCCCGCGAGGGTGACGCCCAGGGCCTCCGACATGGAGGCCATGGTCGAGGCGGTGCCCATGGTCATGCAGTGGCCGGGCGAGCGTGACATGCCGCTCTCCGCGGCCATGAAGTCCTCTTCGGACATGCGCCCGCTGCGCACCTCCTCGGAGAACTTCCACACGTCCGTGCCCGAGCCCAGGGTGCGCCCCCGGAAACGGCCGTTGAGCATCGGCCCGCCGGAGACCACCGCGGCCGGGATATCGCAGCTCGCCGCCCCCATGAGCAGCGACGGGGTGGTCTTGTCGCACCCGCCCATGAGGATGACACCGTCCAGCGGGTTGCCGCGAATGGCCTCCTCCACGTCCATGGAGGCGAGGTTGCGGAACAGCATGGCGGTGGGGCGGAGCATGGTCTCGCCGCAGGAGAACACCGGGAACTCGAAGGGCGTTCCCCCCGCCTCGATCACACCCCGCTTGATGTGCTCGACGAGCTCGCGGAAATGCGCGTTGCAGGGCGTGAGCTCGGAGAAGGTGTTGCAGATACCGATCACCGGGCGGCCGTCGAAGGCGTCGTCCGGCAGGCCGTTGTTCTTGGCCCAGCTGCGGTGGAGGAAGGCGTCCTTGTCCGTGCCCCCGAACCAGGCCTGACTCCGGCGCTTCCCGGCGTTCTTATCATCGTCGCTCATGCTCGTCGCTCTCCCGGTCGTGGCCCGACGGCGGCGCCGTCACGGCCATGGATGGTTCATGGGAGCGACGCTAGCAAGGCGATATATAGTTTTCTAATATTGGATTCGTCATTTATGTATACACATATATGCATGGATTCAGGGCACCATGCCCCCTGCCCCGCCGGCGGCACGTCGTCGCGACGTGCACCGCGCCCGCCGACGCCGCCATAATGGGTCGCTCCCGGGGAGTCACCGCGCGGCAGAGGCATATGGAAATGGCATCGATGCGCTGGAGCACACGACGTCGCGTCCTGCTGGTCGCGCTGGTGCCCACCATCACGGTGGCGGCGGTGCTGCTCTCGCTGCTCGGCGATACCGAGCTCTCGCGTCTGCGCTCGGCACTGAACCGCGAGCTCGCCGTGAGCGCGCATCAGTGGCGCGTGCCCGCCGCGGAGGCGCTGCACTCCGGCCATCTCCGCACCCTGCAGGGCATCGTCGATTCACTGGTGGACAACCCCACCGTCGCCGAGGCGCGGATCGAGCGCGGCGACGGCTCCACGGTGGTCTCGGCCCGCAGCCACGCCCCGCGTGTCACCTCCATGCTCGGCGGGGCGCTCATGGCGGCGACGGCATTCGAA
>NZ_WNXE01000221.1:1795-3479 GCF_010993615.1 Arhodomonas sp. KWT
ACGGTGGTCTCGGCCCGCAGCCACGCCCCGCGTGTCACCTCCATGCTCGGCGGGGCGCTCATGGCGGCGACGGCATTCGAACGGCTCGACGCCGGCGTCATGACGGTGATGCTGGATACGGCCACCACGCCGATGCCGCCCTCCGGCGGTACGCTGACGGTCACTCCCGACCACGGCTGGGCGTATCAGCGCTATGCCGCGGTCATGCTTCCCCCTTTGGGACTCGCCGCCGCCGTCGCCGGCATCGCCACGCTCCTCGCCCTGGCGGTGGCGAACAGCCTGGTCACCCCGACCCGGCGGCTGACCCGGTTCACCACGCGCATCCGGCGCGGCGAGCTCGACGGGCGTCTGCGCGCGGACGCCGGCGGCGAGATCGGCGAGCTGGAAGAGGCCATGAACCGCATGGTGCAGGCCCTGGGCGAGAGCCGCGAGGCCCTGGAGGCGCGGGTGCGCCAGACCACCTCGGAGCTGCGCCAGACCCTGCAGGCCGTGGAGGTGCAGAACGTGGAGCTCGACGTCGCCCGGCGCCGCGCGCTGGAGGCCAGCAAGGTCAAGTCGGAGTTCGTCGCCAACGTCTCCCACGAGATCCGCACACCGATCAATGGCATCGTCGGCTTCGCCGACCTGCTGCATCACAGCCCGCTCAACGCCGAGCAGCGCGACTACGTGGACACCATCCGCCAGTCCTGCAGCAACCTGCTGACCATCATCAACGACATCCTCGATTTCTCGAAGATCGAGGCGGGCAAGATGGCGCTGGACAGCGTCGACTTCGACCTGCGGGACTGCGTCGAGGAGGTCTTCGCCCTGCTCGCCCCGGAGGCGTACGACAAGCGCCTGGAGATCGTCCAGCTCGTGTACGCCGACGTACCCACCCGGCTGCGCGGCGACCCGCTGCGCCTGCGCCAGGTGCTGACCAATCTGGTACACAACGCCATCAAGTTCACCCCCGCCGGCGAGGTCACCGTGCGCGTGATGATCGAGGAGGAAGACAGCGACTCCGTGAGCATTCGCTTCAACGTCAGCGACACCGGCGTCGGCCTGCATGAGTCCGACCGCGACAAGCTATTCCGTGCGTTCAGCCAGGCCGACACCTCGCTGACGCGGCGCTTCGGCGGCACCGGCCTGGGGCTGATCATTTCCCGCAAGCTCGTCGAGCAGATGGGCGGCACCATCGGCCTGGAGAGTGAACCCGGCGTGGGCTCGACGTTCTGGTTCACCGCCCGCCTGGAGCGCCGGCCGGAGCCGGCGTCGCCGGCGCCGGCGACGCCGCTGGACGGGCGCCACGCCCTGCTCTACGACGACAGCCACCTGACCCGCCTCGCGACACGGCACCGCCTGGAGCAGTGGGGCATGACCGTCACCGGGGCCGGCATCGAGACATTGGAGGCACGCCTGGCCGAAAACGACTGGGCGCTACTGGTCGCTGGTATCGGTCAGGCCGCACTGGACACCGCGCTACCGGGACACCTGATCACCACGGCCCACGCCGCCGGCGTCCCCGTACTGGTGCTCGCCAGTACCGTCGACCGTGAGATCCACCAGCAGCTCACCCGGCTCGGCGCGGCCGCCACGCTGCCCCGCGTCGCACGCCGGCAGGCGATCTTCCGCGAGCTCTGCCGGGTGGTGGACTTTGCCGGCACCTCCCTGCCCCGACTGCCGGCACCGGACACGGCCGATGAGG
>NZ_WNXE01000222.1:0-1606 GCF_010993615.1 Arhodomonas sp. KWT
CCGAGGGAACCAACCGGCGCGGCCATGTCTGGTTCCGCTGGTTCAACGAGCTGCCGGTGATCGTACTCGTCGGCGTGGTGCTACTGGTGGAGCTCAAGCCCTTCTAGGGAGCCGGATCGGGGTCGGGGCCGGGGCCGGTGTCCGGCCCCGACCGCGCCTCACTCGGGGATCTGCGACTGCTGGTAGTTCTGCTCGCCCACCCGGTCGACGAGGTCCAGCTGGGTTTCGAGCCAGTCGATGTGCTCCTCCTCGTCGTCGAGGATGCGGCGGAACAGGTCACGGCTGACGTAATCCTGCACGGACTCGCAATAGGCGATGGCCTCGCGCAGCAGCGGGCAGGCCGTCTGCTCCGCGCGCAGATCGCACTCGAGGATCTCACGCACCGTCTCGCCGATCATCAGCCGACCGAGGTCCTGGAGGTTCGGAAGCCCCTCGAGGAAGAGGATGCGCTTGATCAGCTCGTCGGCATGGCGCATCTCGTCGATGGATTCCTGGTACTCCTTCTCGCCCAGGCGGGCCAGCCCCCAGTCCTGGAGCATGCGGGCGTGGAGGAAATACTGGTTGATGGCCGTGAGCTCGTTGGTGAGCGCACGGTTGAGGAAATCGATGACCTTCGTGTCGCCTTTCATTGTGCTGCCTCTGTGCCCGTGTTGGTGGCATGGATGCACAGAGTCTAGCGCATGAAGGGGCCCCTTTAGCCAGCCGGGGCGGGAACGGCAGTGTTCACGCGGCGCTAGGCGACGGCGGGCGTAGCGGCAGGGAAGCCGAGTGCAGGCGCGTTCTCGTCGGGGGCCGTCCGTTCGGCGAGCATCGCCCGCGCAGCGGGACCGCACTTGCCGCAGCAGCTGCAGACCCCGAGCTCGCGGCGCAGCTCCCGCATGGTCCGGGCGCCGGCATCGATGGCGGCGTTGACTTCTCGGTCACTCACGGCGCGGCAGACACAGACGTACATGGCGCACTCACATCCGGTATTGATGGAGATACGCTACGACTTTCACACCCGATTAGTCAAACACGAATTATTATTATTTGTGACCTTCATCACCGGACTTACTTGCCCGCCCGCGTGAGGCTGCCCAGGCCCTTGGCCTCCAGGGCCCCCCGCACCAGCGCGCGGACCTCTTCCGGATACTCCAGCGCCAGGGCCTCGTCGAGCAGCGAGCGGGCCTCGGCATGGGGGAAGCTGCGGATCACCCACTTCACGCGCAGCAGGCCTACGCTGCTCATCGACAGGCCGCTCAGGCCCATGGCGAAGAGCAGCAGCGCCGTCGCCGGATTCCCGGCCATACCGCCGCAGACGCTCACCGGCACCCCCGCGACCCGGCCAACCTGGGCGACGTCGTTCACCGCACGGAGCACCGCCGGGTGTAGCTCGTCGTAGAGGTTCGCGACCCGTGGATTGTTGCGGTCCACCGCGAGCAGGTACTGGGCGAGGTCGTTGGAACCGATGGACAGGAAATCCAGACGCCGGGCCAGGCTCGCCGCCTGGTAGACCGCTGCCGGCACCTCCACCATCGCGCCGAGGCGCGGGCGCACCACATCCACCCCTTCCTCGGCGAGCTCGCGCTGGGCTCGCTCCACCAGGGCCACCGACTGCTCCACCTCC
>NZ_WNXE01000222.1:1703-3450 GCF_010993615.1 Arhodomonas sp. KWT
CCTCGATCCGCGAGACCATCGGGAACATGATCTGCAGGTTGCTGAGCCCCTCCGAGGCCCGGAGCATCGCGCGGATCTGGGTCAGAAAGATCTCGGGGTGATCCAGCGTCACACGCACGCCGCGCCAGCCGAGGAACGGGTTGTCGTCGTCGATGCGGAAATACGGCAGCATCTTGTCGCCACCGATATCCAGCGTGCGCAACGTAACCGGCAGCGGCGAGAAGGTGGTGAGGACCTCCCGGTACAGCCGTGACTGCTCCTCCTCGCTGGGAAATCGCTCGCGCACCATGAACGGGAACTCCGTGCGGTGCAGGCCGACGCCGTCGCAGCCGACCTCGCGGGAGGACGCGAGGTCCGAGATGAGCCCCGTGTTGATGTAGAGGTTAATGCGCTCGCCGTCGGGGCTCTCCGCCGGCAGCGCCTGCAAGGCCTTGAGGTCCTCGCCGAGCTGGCGCTCCTCGCGCTGCAGGCGCCGATACTCGCGCATCACCCCACGCGTGGGCTGGACATAGAGCCGGCCACGGTAGCCGTCGACGATGAGTTCACGGCCGTCGACGACACTCGGGCGCAGGTCGCTGACGCCCATTACCGCCGGCACGCCCAGCGCCCGCGCCAGGATCGCGACGTGGGAGTTCGCCGAGCCGGTGGCCGAGACCACGCCCACAAGGCGCTCCCGGGGGATCTCGGCGAGCTGCGAGGCGTTCACCTCGTGCCCCACCAGCACCACCCGCTTCGGCAGCGGCCGGGCCCGGCGCTCGCCGGCGCCGAGCCGGGCGATCAGCCGCCGGCCTATGTCGCGAATGTCACTGGCGCGCTCGCGCAGGTAGCCGTCCTCCATGTCCTCGAAGTGACGGACCTGTTCGACAATGACGTCGCGCACCGCCCCGGCCGCCCACACGCCCTCGCGGATGCGCGCTTCCACGGAGCCGGACAGGCTCTCACCGTCGAGCAGCCGCACGTAGACCTCGAAGAGCCGGCGCTCCTCCTCCGCGACCATGCCCTCGAGGCGGGCGTGGAGGTCCTCAAGGTCGGCGCGCACCGCGGCAACGGCCGCACGAAACGCCTCGATCTCGGCCTCCGGGTCGTCGGCGGTGATCTCCGGGACCGCATCGAAATCCGTCGCCGAATACAGCGTGTAGGCATGGCCAATGCCGACACCGGTGGCGCCGGCGACACCGGCCAGCGGCCGGTTGCGCGCCAGGCCGCGGCGCTTGACCAGCTCGCGCAGCCCGCCGCTGGCCCGGGCGTGGGCGATAACGCCGGAAAGCTGGGCGGCCATGGTGACCAGGAAAGCCACCTTCTCGTCGTCGAAGCGCTGGCGCTGCTGGCCCTGCACCACCATCACGCCGAGGAGCTGGCGGTAGTGGATGATGGGCACGCCGAGGAAGGAGTGGAAGTGCTCCTCCCCGGTCTCGGGGAAGAAGCGGAAGCGCGGATGCTGATCCGCGTCCTGGAGATTGATCGGCTCCTCGCGTTCGGCGACCAGGCCGACCAGGCCCTCGTCGAAACGTAGCCGGACCCGGCCCACCGCATCCACGCGCAGGCCGCGGGTGGCCATCAGCGTGAGGGTTTCCTGATCCTCACCGACCAGATAGATGGAGGCCACGTCAACCGCCAGGGCATCCGCCACCCGATCAACGATGATGTTCAGCGCCTGGCCGAGATCGCCGGCGCCATTGACCTCCTGAACGATGCGATGAAGGGTCTCGAGCATCAGTCGCGCCGCCCCTGTCCATTGCCGCGCGGC
>NZ_WNXE01000223.1:0-3441 GCF_010993615.1 Arhodomonas sp. KWT
CAGAACGGCCTGGACCTGGTGGGCGTGAGCTCCTACCTGCAGATGATCATCACCGGCGCCCTGCTGGTCTTCGCGGTCATCGTCGACCACTACTGGCACAAGGGCTGACGCCCCGGGTGCGGTAACGGTAAGGGCACCCGGGCCGGTCCCGGCCCGGGTGCCGAACGCAACACCCCTCCCCCGAGGGTCTTTCCCTGCATTTTTCACACAGCAGTGGGAGCGACGCCCGCACTGGATGCAACGGCCCCCACGGCTGTCGCACACGGCCTGACGGCCGTGCCCGACCTACCGCAGACTCGCCGGGCCTCGCGTAGGTTGTGCGCCGCAGGCGTGCAACATTCCCCCGATGCCGGTGTGATCGCGGCCCTGAACCAGCCCATGGCTGACGGCGCCACGACCGTCCCTGCTCACCGTCCGCGATCCTTTCCGGGCGAGGTGCGATGACCCCGTTGTCCGGGATGACGCCCGGCCGTTCCGGCGCGGCGGCGCAATGGCATCCCCGGCGCCGGGGTGCGATCGCGGTACCATCACGCGTTTCGGGCGCGGCAACGCCCCACGACACGTCCGAACCTGGAAGGGCTCATGACAACGTTTTCGCCGAGACCACCGACGATCGCCGCGCTCTCCACCACCGCACTGGCCGCCGGACTGGTGGTCGCAGGGCCGCTGTGGCTGCCCCGCGAGGCGGCGCTGGCGGCGGGACTGGCGCTCTTCGCCATCGGGCTGTGGGCGAGCTCGGCGGTGCCCGCCGGACTGGCGAGCCTGGCATTCTTCGCCCTGGCGATGCTGCTCGACGCCGCGCCCGCCTCCGTCGTGTTCAGCGGCTTCGAGGCCAGGGCGTTCTGGCTGGTCTTCGGCGGACTGATCCTCGGCATCGCCGTGCACCACACCGGCCTCGGGACCCGCCTGGCACGGCGGGTGGGTGAGCGCCTGCACGGCGGCTACGGGCTCATCATCGGCGGGCTGGTGGGGATCGCCGTGGCGCTGTCGTTCGTGATCCCGTCGTCCATGGCCCGGGTCATGCTGCTGGTGCCGCTCACCACCGAGATCGCGGCGCGCTTCGGATTCGCCCCGGGCACGCGCGGGCGCACCGGCATGATCCTAGCGGTGATCCTCGGCAGCAACCAGCCCGCCTTCTCGATCCTCACCGCGAACGTGCCGAACGTCGTCCTCATGGGCCTCGCCGAGCACGTCCACGGCGTGGCGTTCACCTACGGCGAGTACCTGCTGCTGCACTTCCCCGTGCTCGGGCTGGGGCGCGCTGCGCTGCTGGTGGCGGTGATCCTGCTGCTCTTCCCGGACCGGCCTCGGCCGCGCAGCGAGTCCGTCAGGGACGCCGTGGCCGAGGCACCACTGTCCCGGCCGGAACGGGCCGTCGGCGTAATCCTGGCCGCGGCGGTGGCACTCTGGGCGACGGACTGGCTGCACGGCATATCGGCGGCGTGGGTGGCCCTCACCGCGGGGCTGGTCTGCCTGATACCGGGGGCCGGGCTCACGCCGAAGGACACCCTCAACGGCCGGGTGAACTACGAGATCCTCTTCTACCTCGCCGGTGTCCTCGGCCTCGGCGGGGTGCTCGCCCACTCCGGCGCCGGACGCATCGCCGCCGAATCGCTCCTGCCGCTGCTGCCCCTGGACCCCGGCAACCCGCTGCAGAGCTTCGTCGTCCTCGCCCTGGGCTTCATCGCCATCGCCCCGTTCACCACGGCGGCGGGCCTCGTGGCGGTGATCACGCCGCTGGCGGGGGACATCGCCCACGCCTCCGGGTTGCCGCTGGAGACCGTGCTGATGACCCAGGTGGTCGGTTTCTCGACCATGCTGCTGCCCTACCAGGTCCCGCCGCTGATGGCGGGCTGCCTGCTCGCGGGCGAACCCGTTGGCAAGGCGACCCGCCTGACGCTGACGATGGCTGCGATCACGGTGGTGGTGCTGCTACCGCTGACCTACCTGTGGTGGTCGCTGCTCGGCTGGCTGTAGCGCCCCACCGTCTACACTTGCAGCGATGCCCAGCGCGGCCAAGTGGCCGCGCACGAAACACAGAATTTCGGGGGGCCGCTTTCCCGGGGCGCCCCGGGCACACTAGCCTCCGCCCCGGCACAACACGACCATTCTGGACGATCAGGAGGGCTGTCATGAGACATGGCTATCTGTTGCGGACCACGGCATTCGCCCTGGCCGCCATCATTCCGCTGGCCTTCGCCCAGGCGGCGCCCGCCGCGACACCGACACCGGACACGCGCAACCCGGGGTACTATCACGTGCAGGTGGGCGCCTTCCAGGTCACCGCCCTGTCCGATGGCACCGTCGAGCTGCCGATGGACAAGCTGCTCCACGCCCCGGAGGACGAGGTCCGCGCGGCCCTGAAGGCGCATTTCCTCAGCGCACCGACGGAGACCTCGGTGAACGGCTACCTGATCAACACCGGCGATGAGCTGGTGCTGGTCGACACCGGGGCCGGCAGCCTGTTCGGACCGACCCTCGGGAACCTGGTGGACAGCCTGGAGACGGCGGGCTACCGCCCCGCGCAGGTGGACGAGGTCTACCTGACACACATGCACCCGGACCACCTCGGCGGCCTCACCCGCGACGGCGAGCGTGTGTTCCCGAACGCGGTGGTGCGCGCGGACCGGGACGACAGCGCCTACTGGCTCGACCCGGCGAACATGGAAAAGGCCCCGGAGGGCCAGAAGGGCATGTTCAAGGGCGCCATGGCCTCGCTCAAGCCGTACCGGGAGGCGGGCACCTTCGAGCCGTTCGACGACGGCACCGAGCTGGCCCCCGGGATCCACGCCCAGCCCGCCCCCGGCCACACGCCGGGCCACACCACGTACCGCCTGGAGAGCGACGGCGCGGCCATGGTGCTGTGGGGAGACCTGATGCACGCGGCCGCCGTGCAGTTCGATCACCCGGAGGTGGCGATCGACTTCGACTCCGATCCGGAGCAGGCCATCGCGAGCCGCAAGGCGGCCTACGAGGAGGCCGCGGAGACCGGCGTGCTGGTGGCAGGCGCGCACCTGCCGTTCCCGGGCATCGGCCACATCCGCGCGGACGGGCAGGGCTACGAGTGGTTCCCCGTTAACTACTCGCCGGACTGAACGCACCCGCAGGGTGTTCCCGAGGCCCGCCGGCACGCACCGGCGGGCCGTTTTCACCATTTCCCGCCCCGCTCCGGCGATCGCCGGCACCGGCACGGAAGCCCTACACGGACCGGCGGTCCCGACGGTAGAGTGCCCGTCAGGGGCCGGGGCCGGCCATTCCGGGCCCGGACCGGCAAACGGGGGAGAGACGTGCATACGCCCATGCAGGCAACCGGATGAGCGAACTCGGCCGGACCTCGACGGGTCCGCTCACCTTCCACCGGCGGCGACGGCTGCTGGCCCGCGTGCGCGACCGCGTCGCCGCCTCGGACCCGGCGTTCTCCCGGCTGCGGCTGGCCTCCCG
>NZ_WNXE01000224.1:0-3440 GCF_010993615.1 Arhodomonas sp. KWT
GTGAACGCGACCCAGTAGCCCACCAGCCAGCACCAGAACGAGACCTTGCCCCAGAACGGGTCGAGACGGAATCCGAACGCCTTGGGGAACCAGAAGTTCATCCCGGCGAAGGCGCCGAACACCACGCCGCCGATGATCACGTTGTGGAAGTGTGCCACCAGGAACAGGCTGTTGTGGAGCACGAAGTCCGCCGGTGCCACCGAGAGCATGACGCCGGTCATGCCGCCGATCACGAAGGTGAACAGGAAGGCGAGCGACCACAGCATGGGCACCTCGAAGCGGATGCGCCCCCGGTACATGGTGAACAGCCAGTTGAAGATCTTCACGCCCGTGGGGATGGAGATGATCATGGTCGTGATCGCGAAGAACGAGTTCACGTCCGCCCCCGAGCCCATGGTGAAGAAGTGGTGCAGCCACACCAGGTACGAGAGCAGGGTGATGGCCGCGGTCGCGTAGACCATGGACGAGTAGCCGAACAGCCGCTTGCCCGAGAACGTGGAGATGACCTCGGAGAATACCCCGAACATCGGCAGGATCAGGATG
Source organism: Arhodomonas sp. KWT (assembly GCF_010993615.1). Taxonomy (NCBI): domain Bacteria; kingdom Pseudomonadati; phylum Pseudomonadota; class Gammaproteobacteria; order Chromatiales; family Ectothiorhodospiraceae; genus Arhodomonas; species Arhodomonas sp. KWT. The sequence goes on from NZ_WNXE01000224.1 coordinate 544, forward strand.
TACACCTCCGGGTGGCCCCAGATCCAGATCAGGTTGGTGTACATCATCGCCTCGCCGCCGGCACTGTTGGTGAAGAAATGCATGCCGAGGTAGCGGTCCAGCGACAGCAGCCCGAGGGTCGCGGTCAGGATCGGGAACGCGGCGACGATGAGGATGTTGGTGCACAGCGCCGTCCAGGTGAACACGGGCATCTTCATCATGGTCATGCCCGGCGCACGCATCTTCACGATGGTCACCACGAAGTTGATGCCGGAGAGCAGTGTGCCGACGCCGGCGATCTGCAGCCCCCATATGTAGTAGTCCACGCCCACACCCGGACTGTAGGCCGCCTCCGACAGCGGCGCCATCGCCAGCCAGCCGGCGCGTGAGAAGCTGCCGATGAACAGCGAGACCATGATCAGCATGGCCCCGGAGGCGGTCATCCAGAAGCTGAAGTTGTTCAGGAACGGGAAGGCGACGTCGCGCCCGCCGATCTGCATGGGCACGACATAGTTCATCAGGCCCACCACCAGGGGCATGGCCACGAAGAAGATCATGATCGTGCCGTGGGCGGTGAAGATCTGGTTGTAGTGCTCCGGCGGCAGGAAGCCCATGTTGCCGCCGAACGCCATGGCCTGCTGCAGACGCATCAGGATGGCGTCGGAGAAGCCGCGCAGCAGCATGATGACCGCCAGCACCAGGTACATGATGCCGATCTTCTTGTGGTCGACGCTGGTGAACCATTCGCGCCAGAGATAGCCCCACCAGCCGGCGGCGGTAATGGTGCCGAGCACCGCGACGGTGAGCACCGCCACCACCACGCCGGTCCAGAAGATCAGCGGGACGTCGTAGGGGATGGCGTCGAGCGTGAGTTTGCCGAGCAGAACGTGCATCAGCGCGGAACCGTGTTCCATCGGGCTGCCTCTCGAATTCGTTACTTCGCGTCGGCGCGGGCGAGCGCCTCCACGGACACCGCAGTCGCGGCCTCCTGCGCGCCCGCAGGTTCATCGTCCGGCCCCGTCGCCCTGGTGCAGGGGGTGTCCGGGTCGACACAGCGATGGACGATGTCCCGGTAGAGGTGATCCGCGTAGTCCGAGTAGTAGTGGACGGGCTCGTCGCGGGTGGGCTCCTGCAGGGCCATGTAACCGGTGCGGTCGAGCTCGTCGCCCTGGGAACGGACCCTCTCGATCCACTGCCTGAAGCCCTTGTCCGTCATGCCCTTGAAGCGGAAACGCATGTCGGTGAAGCCCTCGCCGCTGATGTTGGCGGAGAAGCCCTTGTAGTCGCCGACCTCGTTGATCACCGCGTTCAGCTCCGTCTGCATGCCGGCCATGGTGTAGATCTGACCGGCCAGGGCGGGGATGTAGAAGGAGTTCATGACCGTGTCCGAGGTCAGCCTGAACTCGATCGGCCGGTCGACGGGGGCGGCGAGCTGATTCACGGTCGCGATCCCGTAATCCGGATAGAAGAACAGCCATTTCCAGTCCATGGAGACCACCTGGACGTGGAGCGGCTCCGTCTCCCCGGCCGCCGCGGTCTGCTCCACCGGGCGGTACGGGTCGAGCTTGTGCGTGCCGATCCAGGTCAGCGCCCCCAGGGCGATGATGATCAGCAGCGGCGCCGACCAGATCACCAGCTCCAGGGTGATGGAGTGCTCCCAGTCAGGCTGGTAGTCCGCCTCCCGGTTGGAATGGCGGTAGCGGTAGGCGATGACCGCGGTCAGCACCATCACCGGTACGATGATCAGCAGCATGAGCACGGTGGAGGCGATCAGCAGGTTGCGCTCGCCCATGGCCACCTGGCCGGCGGGATCGAGCACCACCATCTGACAGCCGCCCAGGCTCACGAGGAGGAGGGCGAGTAACGGGATGCGGAGCGGTTTCAGCATGCGTGCATCGAAGTTGGAATGGTTCAATCGTGAAAGGGAGGCTACCGGCGAGCGCCGGGGATGGCGATTGGACAATTTGTCCTATGGTTTCGGCCCGGTACCCGTGCAAGGCTTGATCGATCTCATGGAAACACCGCCCCAATCGCGCCTACGCAGCGCCCGGTCGGCGGTGTGATGGACGCACGGCCCGCGCCCGCCAAGGGCGTCGGGCACGGCGGTGACACCCGCGCAGAGACGATTCGGACGGACCAATGTCGAGCTCCCACGCAAACCCGGCCATGTCTTCCCCGGGCGGTCCGGCGGCCGGTGCCGCCGATACGCACGCCGTCAGGACGGGCGAGATCGCCATCGGTGTGATCATCGGGCGGATCTCCGAGTTCTTCGACTTCTTCGTCTTCGGGATCGCCTGCGTGCTGGTCTTCCCGGCGGCGTTTTTCCCCTTCACCGACCATGTGAACGGGATGTTCTGTGCGTTCGCGATCTTCTCGCTGGCGTTCATCGGCCGGCCGCTGGGCTCGGTGCTGTTCATGCGGCTGCACGACTGGTACGGCCGCGGCGCCAAGCTGACCGTGGCGCTGTTCATGCTGGGCACGACCACCGCCGGGATCGCCTTCGTCCCCGATTACGGCGCGATCGGGGCGTCATCGATCGTGCTTCTGGCGGTCCTTCGGCTGCTCCAGGGAATGGCCACCGGCGGTAGCTGGGACGGGCTGCCGTCGCTGCTCGCCATGAACGCACCCAGCAACCGGCGGGGCTGGTTCCAGATGATCCCGCAGCTCGGGGCCCCCATCGGCTTCATCGTGGCGGCGGCGCTGTTCGCCTACCTGCAGATGAGCCTGTCGGACACGGATTTCCTGGAGTGGGGCTGGCGTTACCCGTTCTACGTGGCCTTCGCCATCAACGTGGTGGCGCTGTTCGCACGTCTGCGCCTGGTGGTGACGCCGCAGTTCGCCAGCCTGCTCAGGACCCGGGAGCTGGAGCCCTCGCCGGTCGGCGAGCTCGTGCGCACCCAGGGCCGCAACATCGGCCT
>NZ_WNXE01000225.1:0-3417 GCF_010993615.1 Arhodomonas sp. KWT
GCGATCCACACGGACACCCTCAACGAGTCCGGCTTCGTCGAGGACACCATCGCCGCGTTCAAGGGCCGGACCATCCATACCTATCACACCGAGGGGGCGGGCGGCGGCCACGCGCCGGACATCATCAAGGCCGCCGGCGAGGCCAACGTGCTGCCGTCGAGCACCAACCCGACGCGGCCGTACACGGTGAACACCATCGACGAGCACCTGGACATGCTCATGGTCTGCCATCACCTGGACCCGGCCATCCCGGAGGACGTGGCCTTCGCCGAGTCGCGGATCCGCCGCGAGACCATCGCCGCGGAGGATATCTTCCACGACCGCGGGGCCTTCTCGATGATCGCCTCCGACTCCCAGGCCATGGGCCGGGTCGGCGAGGTGATCTCGCGCACGTGGCAGACCGCGCACAAGATGAAGCGCCAGTTCGGTGCCCTGCCCGAGGACAGCGAGCGCAACGACAACTTCCGTGCCCGCCGCTACGTGGCGAAGTACACCATCAACCCGGCGCTGACCCACGGCATCGCCCACGAGGTGGGCTCCATCGAGGTGGGCAAGCTGGCCGACCTGGTGCTCTGGAAGCCGGCGTTCTTCGGTGCCAAGCCGGGGGTCATCGTCAAGGGCGGGATGGTCGCCGCAGCCCCTATGGGTGATCCCAACGCCTCCATCCCCACGCCCCAGCCGGTGCACTACCGGCCCATGTTCGGCGCCTACGGCGGCGCGCTCGCCGAGACCGCGGTGACCTTCGTCTCCGCGGCGGCGGCGACCGCCGGCGTCGCCGACCGCCTCGGCCTCGCCAAGCGTACGGTGGCCGTTGCCGGCTGCCGCACGGTGACCAAGGCGGACATGAAGCTCAACGACTGGCAGCCCACCATCGAGGTCGATCCGCAGACCTACCAGGTCCGCGCCGACGGCGAACGCCTGACCTGCGAGCCCCTCGAGGAACTGCCCCTCGCCCAGCGCTACTACCTGTTCTGAGCGCGGGCGGCGACCATACGGAGACGACGAGCGTGATCGAGCTCACGGAACGATACGACGACGTGCGGTCCGCGGACGCGGTGCTGACCCTGCCCTTCGAGACCCGGCAGAAGAGCCGCTTCCGCGCGACCCTGGACGACGGCCGGGACGCCGGCGTGCACCTGCCGCGGGGCTCCCTGCTGCGCGACGGCGACCGGCTCGGCGGCGACGGCCTGGTGGTCCGGGTCGCCGCCGCCGCGGAGGCGGTGTCCACGGTGACCGCCCACGACCCCACGACCCTGGCGCGGGGCGCCTATCATCTGGGTAACCGGCATGTGCCGCTGCAGGTCGGCGAGGGCTGGCTGCGCTACCGCCGCGACCACGTCCTCGACGCGATGGCCGCCGGTCTCGGCCTGGCGGTGCACCACGAGTCCGCCCCCTTCGAGCCCGAGGCGGGGGCCTACGGCCACGGGCATGGTCACAGCCATCACCACCACGACCATGCCTGATCCGGCCACCCTGCGGCTGTGGCAGCTCATCAGCCCGACCCTCCCGGTGGGGGCGTACGCCTACTCCGCGGGCCTGGAGACGGCGGTGGCGGGCGGTACGGTGCGCGACGGTCCGGGTCTCGGGGACTGGCTCGCCGGGCAGGCGCAGGCGCTGCTCGTGCCGGTGGACCTGCCGGCGCTGGCGCGGCTGATGCGCGCCTGGACGGCGGGCGACGCCGAGGCACTGGGCTACTGGACCGACTGGCTGCGTGCCGCGCGGGAGACCGCGGAGCTGCGCGCCGAGGACGAGCACATGGGCCGGGCGCTGGCGCGGCTGCTCGTCAGCCTCGGCGAGAGCGACGCCGGCGACTGGGACGCCCCGGGGCGCACCAGCTGGGCGACGCTGTTCGCCCTCGCCGCCAGCCGGTGGGACATCGGTGTCGAGGATGCCGCGGCGGGCTATCTCTGGGCCTGGCTGGAGAACCAGGTCGCCGCCGGGGTGAAGCTCATCCCCCTCGGCCAGTCCGAGGGCCAGCGAGTGCTCTTCGAGCTCGGCGCGCGGGTGCCGGAGTGGGCCCGGGCCGCGCTGGGGCTCGCGGACGAGGCCCTGGGGGGCTCGGCCCCGGGCGTTGCCATCGCCAGCAGCCGTCACGAGACCCAGTACACCCGACTGTTCCGCAGTTGAACCACGGAGAATCACGATGACCCGCACCGACCCCCTTCGCATCGGTATCGGCGGCCCGGTGGGCTCGGGCAAGACCGCTCTGACCCTGGCGCTATGCCGCGCGCTGCGGGAGCGTTTCTCCCTCGCGGTGGTCACCAACGACATCTACACCCGCGAGGACGCGGATTTCCTGGGCCGTCACCACGCCCTGCCCGAGGGCCGGATCGTCGGCGTGGAGACCGGCGGCTGCCCGCACACCGCGATCCGCGAGGACGCCTCCATGAACCTCACCGCCGTGGCCGACCTCCAGACCCGGTTCCCCGGGCTGGACGCCGTGCTCATCGAGTCCGGCGGCGACAACCTGTCCGCCACCTTCAGCCCCGAGCTCTCGGATCTCACCCTCTACGTCATCGACGTCAGCGCCGGCGACAAGATCCCGCGCAAGGGCGGCCCCGGGATCACCGGCTCGGACCTGCTGGTGATCAACAAGACCGACCTGGCGCCCCACGTCGGCGCCTCGCTGGCGGTCATGGAGCGTGACGCCCGCGCGATGCGTGGTGAGCGCCCGTTCTGCTTCACGAGCCTCGCCCGGGAGGAGGGGCTGACCGGGGTGATCAGCTTCATCCTGCGCGAGGGGATGCTGGAGACGCAGGCGGAGGACCTGCCCGCGAGCGGCGTTTCGCCGGAGGAGACGGGCGCGACCGTGGCGAAAGACTAGCCGCCGGCGGCGCACCGGTCCGTCGGTGGCTCCCGGGCGGAGGTCCGGCCGGCGTCCTCCGGCCGGGTGTAGTGCACCAGCGCGACCGGCAGGCCGTTCTCCGGGTGCGGCACGACCTCCATGGGGATGCCGTAGATGTCCCGGAGGGTGGCCTCCTCCATTATGGCGTCCGGGGCCCCCTCGGCCAGGAGCCGGCCCTGACGCAGTGCGATGAGCTGGTCGCAGTAGTGTGCGGCCATGTTGATGTCGTGCAGCACGATGACCACGCCGAGCCCGAGCTCGTGGGTGAGCCGGCGGATCAGCGCCAGCATCTCCACCTGGTGAGCGATGTCCAGCGCGGTGAGGGGCTCGTCGAGGATCAGGAACCGGCTGCCCTGGGCGAGCAGCATGGCCAGCCAGACACGCTGGCGCTCGCCGCCGGAGAGGGTGTCCACCATGCGGTCCGCGAACGGCTTGGTCTGGGTCAGTGCCATGGCCCGGTCGATGTGGTGGCGGTCCTCGTCGCCGAGGCGGCGGAGCAGGCCGTGCCACGGATAGCGTCCCAGGGCCACCAGCTCGCGGCCGGTCAGGCTCTCGGTGTCCGGCAGGCGCTG
>NZ_WNXE01000226.1:0-2083 GCF_010993615.1 Arhodomonas sp. KWT
GCCTTTCACGCCGCCGACCATCCGGACGCCCGCGCCCTGCACGATGACACCCTTGCGCTGGTTCAGGCGCTACTCCCGCATCACGTGCACGAGACCCAGGCCCTTGCCCGCTGTCTGGCCGCCCATGAAGGGAACGGCCGTGCCGAGGCCCTCCGGCGCGCGGCGGAGCGGGTCCTGGAGTGCGGTCAGGCGCTGCTCGAGCAGCTCGAGGATATCGAGGAGGACATCGTCATCCCCCGCGACCGGCTCCCGACTCTCGGCGAGCGATTCATCACCGTGACCCGGGAGCAGCTACGCCGGGAGGAGCAGGAACTGCTGGACGCGGCGGAGGACACCCTGAGCGCCGGCGAGTGGCGGCGCCTGGCGAAGAGCCATACCGGCGCCACCGCGGACCGTGGCTGAACGCCCGGTCAGGCGCCGCCGGGGGTAACGACCCGGTCGCCGCCCGCCTCGTGGGCAGCGTCCGCGGCAGCGCGGGCCCGTCCGATGAGCGTCCACGTGTCGTCGTCGTCCTTCAGCGAGGCGACGCCGACGGACGCAGACAGCCGGATCGTGGGCGCGAGGTCCTGGAAACGGCAGCCGCTAACGCGCTGGCACAGCGTCTCCGCCCACTCCAGCGCCTCCGATTCGGCGACGTCCGGGAGCGCGACGAGAAACTCCTCACCGCCGTACCGGCCGACGGTGTCGATCGCACGCAGCTTGTCGCGCAGCGCGTCCGCGACACGCCGGAGCACCACGTCGCCGGTATCGTGCCCGTACTCCCGGTTGATCGCCTTGAAGCCGTCCAGATCCACCATTACCACGGACAGCGGTTGTCCCAGGCGCAGCCCCCGGCGGACCTCCTCGGCGACCGCGTTGATGACCGTAGGGCGGTTGCTCAGTCCCGTGAGCGGGTCGAGGACACTCAGGTCATGGGCCCGTTCGCGGGCGCGCTGAAGCTCGATCTGCTGGCGCTTGAGCTGCCGCCTCAGCCCGTCCACGTAGCCGGCAAAAAAGCCGCCGCAGGGCACCATCACGGCCAGTGCGATCAGCTGCAGGACCTCTTCGCGGGGATCGATCGCCCATGGCCGGGTGTGCATGAGCAGCGCCACCACCGCGCCGTAACACCCCATCGCCAGCACGCCCACGGTCGTGAACTGCCAGTTGCGCAGGCGGAAGACCCCGAACATCAGCAGGATCAGGTAAAGCAGCAGCAGCGCTCCGCGCGCCCCAGACACATAGTAGAGGCTGAGGGTCATGAACACGCAGGCCGCCACCATCTGCACGCCGGTGATACTCGGATCGCGCAGACGTTCGTTACGGCCGCTGCGCAGTATCGCGTAGATCACCGCGTTAAAGACCAGGATCCCGGCGGAGATGCCCAGCCACGGACGCCAGTCGAGCAGCCCCTGATGGACGTACAGCCCCTTGACCCCGATGGCGGTGGCGTAGACCAGACCGGCCATCAGGAAGCGCTTCACGCGAAGGCGCTGGAAAGGATCGTGATCGGGGATCACACCAAGCGTCGTCATCACCGCCACCTCTAGGGCCCGTCAGCCGTCATCCGACCGTACGGGCTCATCCGATTCCAGGTCCCCGAGCTGGACGTTAAGCGCGTCTATGGAGATCCAGATCTCGCGTAGCGACAGCCCCAGCGAGACCATCATCGCGCACAGGCTCACCCCGAACGCGATCTTTGCAGGTCCCGGCTGTGCGGCGAAGATCAGAAACATGCACAGCACGCACAGGAACAGGCTCGTCACCCCCGCGACCTGCATGTGCCGGATCAGCATCACCCGCCGCCGCAGGTTATCGATCTGCCGGCGTACGCTGTGGCTCTGCTCGCTGCGATAACGTGCCTGCAGCTCCCGAATGAGGGCCGCAAGGCCGAGGAACCGGTTCGTATAAGCGAGCAGAAGCAGCGAAATGGCGGGAAACAGGAGGGATGGCGTGGCCAGGGAGAGTTCCATGGGGCCAACTATACCCCCGGCCGCCGCCCGCGGACAGCGGCCGGGAAACGCCGGTGGCTACTGGCCGCCGCCCTGGGGCTGGCCGCTGCCACCCCCCTTCTTCTGGGCCGCCGCCGCATCACGCATGCGCTTAC
>NZ_WNXE01000226.1:2180-3406 GCF_010993615.1 Arhodomonas sp. KWT
ACGCAGATCACGCTGGGCCGCGTTGTACTGCTTGATGAGGTCCTCGGTGTTCGGGTCCTCTTTCTTCATGGCCGCCAGGAGTTCATCGCGGAACTTTTTCTGGGACGCCTGGATATCCTCGTTCGACAGCGCCTTGCGCCGGGCCTCGAGGAGCGCCTCGCGCTTCTTGCGGTACTCCTTGGTCAGGGCCTTCTGCTCCTCGCCCTTGACGTCGCCGGCGCGCAGCTTCTTCGCGATCTCGCGCAGCCGCGCGACATCCTTCTTGGGATCGACGCCGCTGGAGCGAATGGAGTCGTTGACCGACTGCCGGAGCGCATCCCGCTGCTTGGCGAGGTCCGGATTGTTCTTGATCGCGGACTGGCGGATCTTGGAGAGCTTCTGGCTGAGCTTGCGGACCTTGAGCCGCGACTCGACCAGCTTGCCGCCCTGCTGGGCCGCCTTCTGCTGGGCCGCCTGGCCGCCCCCGTTACCCTCGCCATTGCCGTTCTGCTGGGCCATGGCCGGGGCGGTCACCGCCAGTGCGCCGGCGAGCAGACCGACGATCAGGCCCTGGCGGGTGGTGAAGCGCTTCGATTTCAGCATAGTGCTCTTAGCCTCGTTTGCGGATGTCCGGTAAGGCACCGTCCGCGTGCATCTGTGAAACCCGATCACGGCGCCGCGCGCCGAGGCAGAGACACTAGCAATGCCCCGCACCTTCCTGTCAATCGCCGCCGTCTCCGGGGGTATGCCGCGCACGTGCCATGTGCTCGGCGAGGCGCGACTGGTAAGCGGGGTCCGCCCACAGGGGCGCGGTACCTCCGCGTTGCGCCTCGACCTGCTGGCGCAGGGCCGTCAGCCGCCGCCTCGCCTCGCGCGCCGTCGGCGTGTGGGCATCGTCGACGTGTGCGAGCAGCTCCTCGAGCTGGTTGATCTCGCGACGTCGCTCGAGCTCCGGCGGCAGGCAGTTCGCGTTGCGCAGCACGCGGTAGGCCATACGCAGGTGCTCCGGCATCAGCGGGTCGTCGTCCAGCGGCAACGCCCCGCCGGCGCCGGGCAGTCCCTCGAACTCGCCACGGGCCTGCGCCTCGCGCATGCGCTGCTCGGCAAGCTGTTCCATCGGGTCCATGCGTGTTCCTCCCGCATCGCGACGATGCCCGGCGACCACCTTAGCGGAGTTGCAGCCCACCGGCGACCCCGCTTCAGCCAAACAGGTCGAACTGCCCGTCCTCACGCGGCGGGCGAAAGGC
>NZ_WNXE01000227.1:0-3375 GCF_010993615.1 Arhodomonas sp. KWT
CCGGCGTGGTGATGCTGAACCTGCCGGCGGCGAGGGGCTGACCCGCAATACAGCCCCCCGCCGCGACAGCCCGGCCGCCCACTACCCGCAAGACGGGCGGCCGGCCCGGGCCCGCGTTCAGGCCCTGGGCTTGCGGCCCGTCACCATCGCACGAATGAGGTTCTCGCGATGGAGCAGGCTCGAAACGATCACGCCGGCAATATGAAGGAACACGAGAAAGAGCGTCACGTTGGCCGAGGCCTCGTGGACCTCCTCCCAGAACTCCTCACCGCCTTCGTCCCCTTCACCGCGCTCACCGTATTCACCGTACTCGCCGTCATCCGCGTGCGCCGTGGCGATGACCGCGACACTGCCGCTACCGGCCGCGGCAAGCGCACCGCCTTCGGCCGTGTCGAGCATCACGCCGCTCAGCGTCACGGCGAACAGGCTGACGAGCAGGGCGATCACCATCCAGCCACCGGCCGGGTTGTGGCCGAGGTAGTGCCGCGACCGACCGGACGCCAGCCCGCGCAGGTAGGCAAAGACCTCCCCTGGCGGCCGCACGAAGTCGCCGAAACGCGCGTGCCTCGAGCCGACCACGCCCCAGATCAGGCGCACGACGATCAGCGCCAGTACCACATAACCGGCGTACACATGGAGCGCACTGTCCTCCTCGGAGGAGAGATAGGCGACAGTGAAGGCCACGACCAGCGACCAGTGAAACAGCCGGACCACGGGGTCCCACACCCGCACCGTCTCCACGGCGGGGGTTCCGCCGTCCTCGTCTTCCGTGCTCATACACCCTCCTTTGTCGAGACGGGCCGACGCCCCTCCGCTGATGGTAGGGGGCACCGCACGCGGTGCCCCCACCGGCGGCTTCAGTCGTCGTCACCCCAGCGCTCACCGCGCTCGCGATAGGCGCCGCGGCGGTCGCCGTCGTGCCAGCCGCGAGCGATCTCGCTGCGCTCGATGCGGCCGTCGCCGTTGCGGTCCATCCGCATCAGCCGGCGCTCCATCGGGTAAGCGAACTCGTCCTGGCTGACGGCACCGTCACCGTCGCTGTCGAGCCGCTGGATGCGGCGCTCGGCACGCATGCGCATCATCAGCGCCTGCATCTCCTGGGCGTCGAGCTGGCCGTCACCGTTGACGTCCGCCTCCGAGAAACGGCCCGCCTGGCGGTCCTTGAGGTCCTGGACGCTCATGGGCAGGTCGTCCGGGGTCACACCCGACATCATGGACGCACCGTGGCCCCCGCGCCGGTCCGGGCTGGCATTGGCCACGCCCGCAACGACGACAGTGAGAACGGTGGCACCGATCAAGAGCTTGCCTTTACGCATGGGTCATCTCCCGTGATTGCTGCAAGGGTTTCGGCCGCGGCCGACCGCGACCTCGCAGACGATTCTGCTCACGGGCAATGGAGGGAATATGCGCGAATCGCGAAGACAATGTGAACGTCTGCCGGGCGCGTTTGACCCGACAGGAGGCGCCGCTTATCGTTTTATAACATTCATTTTATGTACTTTTTAAAGGAGGTGCGCCATGCCCGTACTCCGTCATCCACGGCTATTCGCAACGGCCATTACCACGGTGCTCGCTATCGCCGTCGGCAGCGCCGCGTTCGGCCAGGCGTCGGTGACGCCCAACCTCACCGACAAGCTCGACCGTCTGCTGCGCCAGGAGATGCGCTCCGTGCAATCCGCCATGGGCCGTATCCACACCGCTATCGTGACCGGCGATCACGAGTCGGTGAGGCAGAACGCGCAGCGCATCCACGACAGCTTCATACTCAAACGCTCGCTCACGTCCCAGGACCGCAAGGATCTCAAGGCGGCCGTTCCACCCGGATTCATCAAGCTCGACCGGGAATTCCACGACATCTCCGCCGACCTCGCGCGCGCGGGCCAGCGCCGGGATACCGCCAAGGAATTACATGTCTACGAGCGCATGACCAGGAACTGCGTGCAGTGTCACGACCGATACGCCTCCGGCCGTTTCCCGGACGTGCGCGCCCCGAGCGGCGATCAGTCGAGCGCCTCCAGCCGGTAGCCGACCCCGTAGACCGAGCGGATCAGCTCCTGGTCGCCGCGGATCGCCGCCATCTTGCGGCGCAGGTTCTTGACGTGGGTATCCACCGTCCGGTCGGTGACCACGCGATGGTCGTCGTAGAGGTGGTCGAGGAGCTGATCCCTGGAGAACACCCGTCCGGGGTGCGCCGCCAGGGTGGCGAGCAGGCGGAACTCCACCGGGGTCAGCGACAGCGGCTCGCCGTCGAGGCTGGCACGGTAACCGGCCTCATCCACAGCGAGTCCGCGGCCTCCCCCGGCGGGTGGATCGCTGCGGGTCCGGCGCAGGATGGCCTTGACCCGCGCCACCACCTCCCGGGGGCTGAACGGCTTGCAGATGTAGTCGTCGGCACCGAGCTCCAGGCCGAGAAGGCGGTCGATCTCCTCCACCCGGGCGGTGACCATGACCACCGGCACATCGCTGAAGCCGCGGATCGCACGGCACACGCTCATGCCGTCCTCGCCGGGAAGCATGAGGTCGAGGAGGACGAGGTCGGGCTGGTTGGCCCGGACCCAGGGAACGACCTCGCGGCCGTCGTCGAGCACGTGCGGCTCGTAGCCCGCCGCGCGCAGATAGTCCGCCAGCAGCCCCGCGAGCTGGGGCTCGTCCTCGACGATGAGGATGCGTCCACTCATGCCCTGGATACCCTCCTGGTTAATCAGGTCCCGTCACTCAGCCCGCCAGCGGGAGCGTCAGTCGAATGCCGACACCGCCGGTGGGGGCCGTATACGCGTCGATGCGGCCGCCGTGGGCCTCCGCGATGTTACGGCATATGGCAAGGCCCAGACCGGCGCCGCCGCTCGAGCGGCTACGCGAGCCCTCCACCCGGTAGAGCCGGTCGAAAAGCCGCTCCAGGGCCTCGGCGGGCACGCCGGGCGCAGAGTCCTCCAGCCGCAGCACGGCCTCGCCGCCCACCGTGGCCAGGGCGAGGCGCGCCTCGCCGCCGCGGTCCGTATAACAAAGGCTGTTGTGCAGCAGATTACCCAGGAGCTGGCCAATGCGGCCACGGTCGGCGGTGACTGTCACCGGCGCGTCGGGCAACTCCAGCTCCAGCATGAGCCCCGCATCGGCCATCCGCGGGCGCCACTGCTCGGCGATCGCCCCCGCCAACGCGGCGAGATCCAGTGTCTCCATACGATAATTGAGCGCACCGGCATCGGAGAGCGAGAGCTCGTAGAGGTCGTCGACAAGCTTGCTCAGGGTGGTGACACTGCCCTGAAGGCCCGCCAGTGACTCGCGGGTGAGCGGGCGCACACCGTCCTCCATGGCCTCCAGCTCGGCCCGCAGCACCGACAGTGGCGTGCGCAGCTCATGGGAGATATCCGCCATGAA
>NZ_WNXE01000228.1:0-1754 GCF_010993615.1 Arhodomonas sp. KWT
TCTGCGAGGTCGGAGAGGGTCTCGATGCCCCGCTTGGCGGCGTCGTCCTCGCGCATGGCGAGCGCGTAGGTGTTGTTGGCGTCGGACGGCTCGAGCCAGACCAGACCCTTCTCGGCGTCGAGCTTCTTGACCCGCTCGTAGGTCTCCTCGGGACCGAGGTCCTCCTCCACCTTGTTGTAGGTGATCAGGGAGGTGCCGGTGTACTCCCAGTAGAGGTCGACCTGGCCGTTGGTCTGGGCCTTGCGCAGCACCGTGGAGCCCATGCCGTCGCGCTTGTCGACGTCGTAGCCTTCGGCCTTGAGGTACTGGGTGGTCATGGACGCGAGCAGGAGCTGTTCGGTGAAGCCCTTGCCACCGACGGTGATCTCGGCGGCGGCGTTGCTGCCGAGGGCGAGCAGCCCGGCGGCGACGGTGGCGGTAACGAGCTTGCGTAGCATGGTGGTTCTCCTGTTTGGCTTCGGTATCGTCAGGCGGGGTTTCGCAGCGGATTGACCCCCTTGGGAACGGTAAGGAACGCCAGCGTGGCGACGATCATGTCCACCACCACGGCGAGGGCGGCGGTGGGGATGGCGCCGGCGAGCATCATCACGGGCCGGTCCAGGGCGATGCCGGTGAAGATCAGCTCGCCGAGCCCGCCACCGCCGATGAGGAACGCCAGCGGGACGGTGCCGACGTTCACCGACAGCGCGATGCGGATGCCCGCGAAGATCACGAACAGCGCGTTGGGCAGCTCCACGCGCAGGAGCATCTGGGTGGGGCTCATGCCCATGCCGGCGGCGGCCTCCTTCATGTGCGGCGGCACCGCCTTGATCCCGGCGTAGGTGTTCCGGGCAATCGGCAGGATGGTGTAGACGAACAGCGCGAAGATCGCAGGGACGCGACCGATGCCGAGCAGCGTCATCGACAGCGCCAGCACCGCCAGGGTCGGGATGGTCTGGCCGATGTTGAGTACCTGCATCGCGGGTTCCGCCACGCGGGCGAAGCGCGGCCGGCTGAGGAGCACGCCCACGGGCACGGCGAAGGTGATCGCCAGTCCCCCTGAGATCAGCATCAGCTCGATGTGCTGGCCGAGCAGGTAGGTGATATCGCCGCGGTAGTAGAGGAACTCGTCGATGAACCCGCTGCCCTCGGTCCACACCCCGAGCAGGAACATCACCACCAGCGCGGTCCCGTAGAAGAGTCTCTGCGGTGACTGCAACAGCATGGCTTACTCCTGCGGCCGGTAGGTCGCGCCCAGGTAGCGGGTGATCCCGCGCTGGGTGAGGGTGCCCGCCAGGCGCCCGTCTTCGTCGACGCAGGCCAGCCAGGTCGTGTCGTGGGAGAACATCAGCGAGGCGACCTTGCGCAGGTCGTCGTCCAGGTGGGCGAGGGCATCCACGCCGTAATAGTGCTCGCCGCATTTGCCGCGGCGGGTCTCGGCGGTGGAGCGCATGACCATCCCCACCGGCTGGTGGTGCTCGTTCACCAGGGTGATGGCGTAGTGGTAGCCGCGCTCGTCCATGAGCTCGAGGGCCCGGCGGAGGTCATCGTCGTGGCGGACCACCGGTACGTCGTCCTCCATGACGTCGCGCACCCGGGCCAGCTGCATGCGCTTGAGGGCGCGGTCCTCGCCGAAAAAGCTCTCCACGAAGTCGTTCTTCGGATGGGCGAGCAGGTCGTCCGGGCGGTCATACTGCACGAGCTGACCGGCGCGGAAGATGGCGATGCGGTCGCCCATCTTGATCGCCTCGTCGATGTCGTGGCTGACGAAGAGG
>NZ_WNXE01000228.1:1851-3362 GCF_010993615.1 Arhodomonas sp. KWT
AATCGCGGCACCACCGATATGTTCTCCTCGATGGTCATGTTCGGGAATAGCCCGATCTGCTGGATTACATAGCCGATGCTGCGGCGCAGGTCCGTGGTGTTCATGCCGGTGGTGTCCTCGTCGTTGATGGACACCCGGCCGGAGGTGGGCTCGATGATGCGGTTGATCATCTTGAGCGTGGTGGTCTTGCCGCAGCCGGAGGGGCCGAGGAGGATGCAGATCTCACCGTCCGGCACGTCCATGGTGATGTGGTCGGCGGCGGTTACCGGTCCCTCCGGCGTCTCGAAGACCTTGGTCAGATTCTCGATGCGGATCATTCGGCTCCCCTTGTCGTTGTTCAGCCCCCGGCGCGCTGCAGCCCGCGCGGCGTGAGCCGCCGCTGCAGGCCGAGCAGGCCGAAGTCGGCGGCGATCGCGAGCAGGCTCACGGCGACGGCGCCGACGATGAGCTGGCGCGGATCGGTCTGGCTGATGCCCCGGCTGATGAAGGTCCCCAGGCCCCCGGCCCCGATGTAGGTGGCGATGGCCATCACGCCGATGTTCATGACCACGGCGGTGCGCACGCCGGCCATGATCACCGGAACCGCCAGCGGGATTTCGACCATGCGCAGCCGCTGCATCGGACTCATGCCCACGCCCCGGGCCGCCTCGCGCAGGGCCGGGTCGACGTCGTTGATGGCGGTATAGGTGTTACGGATGATCGGCAGCTGCGAGTAGAGCAGTACGGCGATCACCGCCGGCACGTAGCCGATACCCTGGCCGATGGTCGAGAGGATCGGGATCATCACGCCGAACAGCGCGATGGACGGGACGGTGATTACCATGGAGGCGATGTAGAGCACGATGTTGGCGACGCGCTGACTCTGGGTAATGGCGATGCCGATCGGCACACCGGTGGCGACGGCCAGGCCGACGGCGACCGCCACGAGGGCGATGTGCTCGATCGTGCGGTTGACCAGCACGTCGACGTTGTCGGCGATGAAGGTGATGATGTCCAAGTATCGACCCCTCCGTTCACGCGGGTTGTCCACGGGGTGGGCGTATTCTTCCGCGGGCGGTTGCACGGGGGCCGCCGCGGGGCGCGCTTGTGCCGGCGCGTCTTCAGCGTGAACTCAGGTTAGCGGGGAGGGGCTGGGGATAATGCGACATATGCGCCACATAAGGATATGCAGCCGACATATATGGCACTTGACTCATGGACGGACGGAAATATCCATGATTTGAATCAACCCGAACCCGGATGAAATGGGTCCGGGTTGGGGCCGTTCAGTGGCCGAAGTAGTGGGCCACGTAGTCCTCGAAGGAGACGGTGTCGTCCGCTTCGATTGCCGCCTGCTCGGCGAGGGATTCCCGCGATGCCGCCTCGAAACGTTCGGCCAGCCCGGGGTCGAGCGGGGTGCTCTTGAAGGTGTGCTCGTGGGCGCGGGATACCCGCATGGCGAACTCGATGAAGTCCTCGTCGTGCTCGCGCATTTCCGCGAGCACCCGCGCGGAGGGGGTCAGCGCCGGGTC
>NZ_WNXE01000229.1:0-1178 GCF_010993615.1 Arhodomonas sp. KWT
TCGTAAAGATCGGCGAGCTCGTCGAGCTGGAGATGCTCGACATCCCGGGCAAGCTCGGCGGGGCGGGTGGCATCGATGAGCCGGTCGCGCACCTCGCGCCGGGCCTCGATGAGGACCTCGCCGCGCACCGTCGGAGCGGGGATGGCCTGCCAGACCGCGAGGCGGTCCTCCTTGGGCAGGGCCTCCAGGATATCGGCGATCTCTGCGGGGTGACGCGCCGCGGCGAGACCGGTGACGGCCTCCGTGTCACCGGCCTCGAGGGCCCGGGCGATCTCGCTCGTCCAGTCCTCGAGCTCCGCGGCGGTCTCGGCGCTCACTCGCCGTCCCCGTGGCGACCGGGCGCGGTCACTTAACGCCCATGGCCTCGCGGACCACCGGCAGGGCATCGCGCCCGCCGTCGGCGGTGGTCACGCCGTCGAGCCACTTCTCCAGCAGCTGCGGGCGCTTGCGCACGAACGCCTCGCCCGCCGGGCCGTAGTCCATGTCGTCGTTGAGCACGTAGTCGCCCATCAGGCTCTGGTCGTCGACGCTGACCTGGAACTGGCGAAGCAGCCGGGCGACGTTGGTGCAGCGCTCGGCGTAGCCGGACGTGGCGATGGTGTGCACGGTGGCGCCGCCCTGGTTCGGGCCGAAGTAGTCCTCGCCGCCATGGAGGAAGCGCATGTCGATGTTGCGCGTCATCGGGTGCGGCGCCCAGCCGAGATAGACCACCCACTTGTCGCGGCGCACGGAACGGCGCACCTGGGTGAGCATGCCCGCCTCGGAAGAGGCCATGAGCTCCCAGTCGCCGAGGCCGTAGGCGTCGTCCTCGATCATCTTGCGGATCAGCAGATTGCCGTCATTGCCCGCCTCGATGCCGTAGATCCGGCCGCCGAAGCGGTCACGGTACTCGTCGAGATCGGAGAAGCTCTTCACCCCCGCCTCGTAAACATAGGCCGGCACCGCCAGGGTGTACTTCGCACCGGACAGGTTGGTGGTGATCTTCTCGATCTTCCCGTCGTCGAGGTAGGGCTTGATCATCTTCTGCTGCGTGGGCAGCCACAGGCCAAGGAAGACGTCACGCTCGCCGCTGGCGACGGCCTGGAAAGCGATCGGCACGGACGCGGTGGTGAGCTCCACGTCATAGCCGAGCGCGGTGAGCACGTTCTTCACCAGGTGGGATTTCACGGACACACCGG
>NZ_WNXE01000229.1:1274-3354 GCF_010993615.1 Arhodomonas sp. KWT
CAGTCCAGTTCACGTTCGCCATGCCGACACTGCGGCAGGACTGCGGTTCCGCCGCCTGGGCGGTGGAGAGGCCGAGCGTCGCGACGGCCGCCAGGGCCATCGTGAGAATACCGCGTTTCATCATTACTTCCCCCTTGGGGTTTGGTGACTCGTCGATTATGGCATCCAGCCCCGGATCGCGTACGCCGGGCCGCGCCCCCGGAGCCGGTAGCCGCGGCAGACGTTAATTGAACGTTCAATCAATATCAAGTAAGCTCCCCGGCCATCGACGACGAGACGGGAGGACGCCGCGATGCCCAAGCGCGGCATGGAGCCGATCCGGCAGCAGCAGTACATCGAGGCCACCCTCGCGGTGATCCACGAGTCGGGCCTGCAGGCGACCACCCTCGCCCGGGTGGCCCGGCGCGCCGGCACCTCGACCGGCCTCGTCGCCCACTACTTCGGCGACAAGACCGGGCTGCTGGAGGCCACCTTCCGTTACCTCGCCCGGCTGCTCGGGCGCGAGTACCGCGCCCGCCTCGCCGGCGCGGCCACGCCGCTGGAGCGGGCGCTGGCACTCATCGACACGAACTTCGCCGACAGCCAGGCGCGCCCGCAGGTGGTCAGTGGCTGGCTGTCGTTCTGGTCCCAGGTCAACCACCGCCCGGAGCTGGCACGGGTCCAGCGGGTGGTCGCCGCCCGGCTGCGGAGCAACCTGCTCCACGACCTCCGCCGGCTGGTGGCCTATCCGGACGCCGTGCACATCGCCACCGGGCTGCCGGTGATGATCGACGGGCTCTGGCTTCGCGCCACCCTCACCACCGGCGGCGTGAACTTCGCGGAGGCACGAGACCTGGCCCGGGACTACCTCATGACGCAACTGGCCGCACGCACACGGGAGCACAGCCATGACGCAACAGCCTGAGGCAAAACTGTGGATCGACGGCGCGGCCGTCGACGCCACCAGCGCCGAACAGTTCGACAACATCAACCCGGCCACCGGTGCGGTGCTCAACCACGTCGGCATCGCCGGCGGCGCGGACGTGGAGCGCGCGGTCGCGAGCGCCCGCGCCGGCCAGCGGCAGTGGGCCGCAATGACCGGCACCGAGCGCGGCCGCGTGCTCCAGCGCGCGTCGATGCTGCTGCGCGAGCACCGCGACGAGCTCGCACGACTGGAAAGCCTGGACGGCGGCAAGCCCATCGCCGAGACCCCGGAAGCGGACGTGGACTCCGGCGCCGACTGCCTGGAGTACTTCGCCGGCCAGGCGGCCTCGCTCACCGGCGACTACCAGGCCGTCGACGGTGGCTTCTACTACGCCCGCCCCGAGCCGCTGGGCGTATGCGCCGGCATCGGCGCCTGGAACTACCCGCTCCAGATCGCCTGCTGGAAGGCCGCGCCGGCACTCGCGGCGGGCAACGCCATGGTCTTCAAGCCGGCGGAGCTGACCCCGCTGTCCGCCTTCCGGGTCGCCCAGCTGTTCACCGAGGCGGGCCTGCCGGACGGCGTGTTCAACGTCATCCAGGGCGAGGCGGACACCGGCCGGGCCCTGGTCGCCCATCCGGGAGTCGCCAAGGTCTCGCTCACCGGCGAGGCGGGCACCGGCAAGGCCGTGATGCGCGACGCCGCCGCCGGGCTCAAGGCGGTGACCATGGAGCTCGGGGGCAAATCCCCGCTCATCGTCTTCGACGACGCCGACCTGGACAACGCCGTCTCCGGCGCCCTGCTCGGCAACTTCTACACCCAGGGCGAGATCTGCACCAACGGCACCCGGGTGTTCGTGCACGAGTCGGTGATGGACGACTTCCTCTCGCGGCTGCTCGAGCGCACCCGGCGGCTGCGCATCGGCGACCCGATGGACCCGGAGACCGACGTGGGCGCGATGATCAGCGCCGGCCACATGGAGCACGTGCTCGGCTACATCGAGCGCGGCCGCGCCGAGGGCGCAGAGCTGCTCGCCGGTGGCGGCCGGGCCACGGTGCCCGGCTGCGAGGGCGGCTACTACGTCGAGCCCACGGTGTTCGGCGGCTGCAGTGACGACATGACCATCGTGCGCGAGGAGATCTTCGGGCCGGTGATGTCGGTGCTCGCCTTCCGCGACGA
>NZ_WNXE01000022.1:0-32318 GCF_010993615.1 Arhodomonas sp. KWT
GAAATCCAGTGCCTTGGAAAACGTCCCCCGGGCAATGGTGAGGTAGTGCGTCATCGGATAGGCGTGCCCGATCACCGCACCCAGTCCCTGCAGCGAGGACACCGGATCCATGAGCCCGGAGAACTGCACGGCCGGTAGCATGGTCAGGATCGCGGTGCCGAACAACGCCGCGATCTGGCTGCGCATGAAGGTGGATATCACCAGGCCCATGGCGGTCGTGGCGGTGACGTACACCAGCGTCGCCACCGCGAGGGTCAGGAAGCTGCCGGTCAGTGTCACGCCGAAAACGGCCTCGGCCAGCAGCGTGAGCAGCAGAAAATTGAGCATCGCCAGCGCGATATAGGGAAGCTGCTTGCCGAGCAGGAACTCCAGGCGGGTCACCGGCGTCACGTACAGGTTGACGATCGAGCCGAGCTCCTTCTCCCGGACGACGCTCAGTGCCGTCAGCATCGCCGGGATGAGTATCAGCAGCAGCGGGATCATCGCCGGCACCATCGCCACCAGGCTTTTCACGTCCGGATTATAGCGATAGCGCGTCTCGATACCGAACTGCCCGGATGCCGCATCACCGCCGAACGCCGCCGACCTGCGGGCAAGCCAGTCCGCATGCATGCCCTGCACGTAGCCGCGTACCGTCTCCGCCCGGGACGGCATGGCACCGTCGATCCACGCACCGACCTGCACATCCCTGCCCCGGGCGATGTCACGCGCGAACCCCGGCGGTATCTCGATCGCCAGGCTCAGCTCACCGTCGCGCATGCGCCGGTCCAGCTCGTCGTAGCTGGCGATCGGCGCCTTCTCCACGAAATACCGCGACCCCGAGAGGTTGAGGGCGTAATCACGGCTCGTCGTGGTCTGGTCCCGGTCCAGCACCGCGAAACTGAGGTCCTCGACATCCATGGTGATGCCGTAGCCCATCACGAACATGAGGATCACGGTGCCCAGCCCCGCGAGCATCAGGCGTATGGGATCACGCAGGAGCTCCAGGCTCTCCCGGCGCGCATAGCTGAACAGGCGCTGCAGGTCGAAGGCCCGTTGTCCGGATGGCCCGCCTTGGGTGACGGGCGACGGCGACTCCGCCGGGGTGGACGCCTCCTCCGCCCCGGCGCCACCCGCCGCTTCCAGGTAGTCGATGAACGCCTGTTCCAGCGACTCCGTGCCCCGTTCGCGAAGGAGGTTCGCCGGCGTATCGCTGACCAGAACGCGGCCCGCGTGCATCAGCGAGATGCGGTCGCAGCGCGCGGCCTCGTTCATGAAATGCGTGGAGATGAAGATAGTCACACCGTCCCGGCGGGAGAGCTCGACGAGTGCCCGCCAGAACGCGTCGCGGGCCACCGGGTCGACCCCGGAGGTGGGTTCATCAAGGATCAGCATCTCCGGGCGGTGGATCATCGCCACTGCCAGCGACAGGCGCTGGCGCTGCCCGAGCGGCAAACGGTCCGGGAGAACGTCGGCGACAGCATCAAGCCCGAAGCGCTCCAGCATTTCGGCAATCCGGGCCGGCACCGTCTCCGGCGGGAGGCGGAACAGCCGGGCGTGCAGATCCAGATTCTGGCACACCGTGAGCTCGGTATAGAGCGAAAAGCTCTGGGACATGTAGCCCACGCGGCGCCGGGTCTCCATGTCGTGCGGGTCAACCCCGCGGCCGAACAGCCACGCGCGCCCCTCACTGACCGGCAGCAGGCCCGTGAGCATCTTCATCGTCGTGGTCTTGCCGCAGCCGTTCGAGCCGAGGAACCCGAAGATCTCGCCGCGGTGAATGCGGAAATCCACGTGGTCCACGGCCACGAAACCACCGAAACGCTTGGTCAGTGCCTGCGCCTCGATCGCGACCGTATCGTCGTCGCCGGCGGTCCGCGGCGGGATCTCGACCGCCCGGTGGCCACGCCGCCGCTCCGCCGGCAGCAGCGCGATAAACGCCTCCTCCAGTGTGTCCGCACCGGTGCTTGAAAGCAGCTCCCGAGGGACACCGGTGGCCAGAACACGGCCGGCGTCCATCGCCGCGAGCCAGTCGAACCGGGCCGCTTCCTCCATGTACGCCGTCGCGACGATCACGCTCATACCGGGACGCCCGCCGCGGATGCTGTCGATCAGCTCCCAGAACTGGCGGCGCGACAGCGGGTCGACGCCGGTGGTGGGCTCGTCGAGCACGAGCAGGTCCGGATCGTGTATCAGCGCACAGCACAGGCTGAGCTTCTGCTTCATGCCGCCGGAGAGCTTGCCCGCCGGCCGGTTCACGAACGGCGCGAGGCCCATGCCCGACACCAGCTCGCCGATCCGGCGCTCGCGCTCGCTCCCGGCGTGCCCGAAGAGGCGGCCGAAGAAGTCGATGTTTTCGAATACCGAGAGCGTGGGGTAGAGGTTTCTGCCCAGGCCCTGGGGCATATACGCGATGCGCGGCCCCATGGCCCGGCGGTAGGCGGCGTCGGCGATATCGCCCCCCAGCACCTCGACCCGGCCCTGCTGGATCCGGCGGGCCCCGGCGACGAGCGCCAGCAGACTGGACTTGCCCACGCCGTCCGGGCCGATGATGCCGGCCATGCCACCGGCCGGCAGCGTCAGATCGATACCGTCCAGCGCCGTCACGGCGCCGTAGCGCAGGCTGACGCCGCTCAGCCGGGCCGCCGCGGCGAACCCGTCATCCGGCGTGTTCACTCACGGCTCCCGGCCTGCAGCCGCGCAGGCCACTCCGCACCGGAATCCAGACGCACGTAGGCCATGCCCGGCAGGCCGGTCTTTACCTGGGTGATGTGCTGACGGAGGAGCTCCGGGTCGATCCTCGCCTTGACCCGGAACATCAGCTTCTGGCGTTCCTCTGCGGTCTCGACGGTCTTGGGAGTGAACTGCGCCACGTCGGCCACGAACGTGACCGTGGCGGGAATCACGTACTGGGGTGCGGCGTCGAGCACCAGACGCGCCTCCGCCCCGATCGCCACCCGGCCCGCCTCGGCGGTGGGCAGGAAGAAGGTCATGTACACGTTGGTCAGGTCGACGAGGTTGAGCACCCGCCCGCCGGCCCCAAGAACCTCGCCCGGCTCGGCGACACGATACTGGATACGGCCGTCCGTGGGGGACGTCAGCACACTGTCGTCGATATCGGCCCGGATACGCTGGACCGTGGCCTGCGCTGCCGAGACCGCCGCCTCGGCGTCGATGACGCCGGACTCGGCGGCGCCCACGGCCGCCTCCGCCGCGGCAACCTGGGCCTCGGCGGCAGCCACGGCGGCCCGTGCCGCCTGGAACGAGGCCCGGTCGTCATCGAGCCGCTCCTGGGGGACGGCCCCCCTGGGGGCGAGGTTCTCGGAACGGCCAAGCCGCAGTCTCGCGGCGTCCTGCTCGGCACGCCGCTGTGCGACGACCGCTTCGGCCGCGCTGCGCTCGGCGCGGCGCTGCTTCACCAGATTACCGGCGGTCTCGACACCCACCCGTGCGCGCCGCAATTGCGCCTGCGCCTCACCGAGCTGCGCCTCGAGGGTGGCCGTGTCCATGCGCGCAAGCACCGCCCCGCTGGTCACGAAATCGCCCTCGTCCGCGCCGATCTCGCGAACCCGCCCGGCGGTTTTGGTGGCGACGTTGATCTCCACCGCCTCGATGCGGCCGTTACCACCTGCAAAGCCGGCGGGCAGTGCATCGTGATTCGCCTGCCACCACTGCCAGGCGAGCAGGCCCGCCACGGCCGCGGCGATCACTACCGCGGCCATCCATCTCCAGTACCCCTTCATGCCCTGCACCATCCCTGTAATCGACTGCCATCCACGTATCGCCCACGGCGGACGTCACGCACGGAAATCCGGAAGTGAGAGACACTGACCCGGCGACACGGGGGCAGGCATGCCGGGTGACGGATACCCACACGGCGCGCGAAGGCGCCAACCCGGGCTACAGCGGAGCGTCACGGCCTTGGAACACCGCCTCACGACCTCCCCGTCCCTGGCATGCCGCTCAGCGCCCCCTGCGCTCCGCCATGCACCGGTTCATCGTATCCGACGCAACCCCGCTGCTCCATAGCCCCGACACCGCCGCGCCCCGGGGACTCACCAGCGCAGGCGGTAGGTCAGTGAAAGGCTGTGATGCCGGTCGCTGCCGGAGATGCTGCCCATGTACTGGAGCCTGAGCGACGAGCCGTTGGCGTAGTCCGCCCCGATCCCGCCGTGAACGAGCAGGCGGTCGCGCTCGAGCTCCGTGCCTTCAACGGCGAAGCTCGTTCCGGGAGCACGCTCGAAGCTTGCCGTCATGACCGCACTACGCTCACCGAATTCGTGGCTCCAACCGAGCCCGAACGCCGGAGTGACCGATGTCCCGCCATCGGTGTCAAACGAGCCGTTGATCCGGATACCCAGCCGCGAGCGAACGGACGTGAAGGCCTCCTCCTCGACGCGGAGGTTAGCCGTTCCCGCACCGCTTTCGGTAAAGGCATCACGATCGGTGCGGTCGTAACCGAGGCCCACGTAAGGCGTCGCCGCTGTTCCGCCCGGCTGGACGAACCTGTGGCCGGCCTCCACGGAAGCGCTCCACTGGATCGCGTCGTAGTCGGCCGTCGCACTGCCGCCCGCACCGGCCAGATTCACCTGTCGGGTGGCGTCCGTGCGATGGCGCGCCACGCCCGCCACACCGTCAACATAGGCCATGCCCCGGGACCAGCGGCCGTAACCGGCGACGTGAACGCTGTCGGTATCGAAACCAGCGTCTTCCGTATCCGTGTCGGTGCGGGCATAGCCACTCGCCATGCCGAGCACGACCGTCGGGCTCCACCGGGTGTCCGCGCCCACGGTGAGCGCCCTGGCCCGATAGTCCGCGGCCGGCGCCTCGGCAGTGCCGTCGATATAGCCCCGGCTGCCGGTGGTCCGGGCCCACAGACCGCGTGACGCCGGCCCGCCGGTACCCGCCGGGGCATTCGCCGCGCTCTCGCGCAACACCCACGAGGGCATGCCCCCGGCGAGGGAGGGCTGCATGTCCATGCCGGGGTCAGGCGCCAGCATACCCGCACCGTTCATGCGCGCGGAGACGACACCGTTGAACTGCTGGGCCTGCTGTAGCGCTACCATCTGGGGGGCGGTGTACTGCACACCGTTCAGCACCCGATACGCCTTGCGGGCGCCACTGGCGTTCATGCCATAGACCGCGCCGATGATAGGGGTCACACCACCGGCACGCCCGGCCTGTCTCTCCAGCGCCCGGCTGACGGCACGCTGGTTATCCGTGCGCGCGACGTCGGAGAGCGTGATGTCGTTGCGCAGGAGGGAGAGTCCGACATCATTCTCGCCGTAGCGCACCTCTGGTGTCAGGAACGCGAGCGTCGAGTCGACCCTGTTGAAGGTACCGCGCACGCCCCCATCCGCGGTAAGGATCGTATACTCCGTGGCCACGCCATAGCCCCCGCCGCCGGGGCGTATCACCAGCCGGCCGTCAAGTGCCGCGGTACCGCTGATCACGAGCCGGTCGCCATTACCCGCGGCGTCGGTTTCCACGCTGTAGACGCCGCCACCGGCAATGTGGAAGTCACCGTCGACGGACAGTGCGCCAATGGAATTGCCCGGCGCCATGGTCCCGCCGTCCGCGACCGACGTTGTGCCGACGGTGCCGGAGCCGGCGAGCGTGCCGCCCTGCTCCACCGTCGTCTTCGCGCCCGGAATGCGGCCGTTAACCACCAGACGGCCATCGCTCACCACGGCGGTACCCGTATGGGTGCTGTCACCACTCAGGGTCAGCACGCCGGTACCGGCCTTGTGCAGACCGCCGTTGCCGGTGATCGTCCCCGCGTACACGGTGTCCACCACCTGATCGACGGTGAGGGTAGCGCTGCTCACCGCGACGGTTCCGTCAGTCCCCGTCAGTGATGACGCCGTCAGATCATGGCCGCTGAGGTCCAGCGTGCCGCCGTTGACCACATAGGCCGTGGCGTCGGCCAGGCTATCCGCCGACCCCATGACGAGGCGTCCGTCCGAAACCGTGGTTCCACCAGCGTATGCGTTGCCGCCGGTAAGCGTCAGCGTGCCCGCGCCCCGCTTTTCCAGCGAGCCGCCACCACTCATGTCACCGGCATAGGACCCATTGGCACCCTGTTCGAAGATCACCCTGGCATTGTTGGTGATGTCGCCCGTTAAGGTGTCGGTGTCACCGGCAAGCGCACCCGCTGCCACGGTCACGTCGCCGGTAAAGGCGTTGCTGCCGGCAAGCGTCCAGGTACCACCACCCTCCTTGCGCAGGTGTTCGAATCCCCGGTATTGCCGGCCACTGCCCAGTTGGCCCACGTCGAAGGTGCTGTCAGCGCCACCACCGAGGATGAGCGTGTCGTCGACACCGTCCGCAACGACATCGCCGTTGATCTGCGAGCCCTGCTGCAACTCCAGGGCATTGGTACCCGCGGAGAACCGCACCGCGGTCTGCGCGCCTTTACCGGAGCCACCGGAGATCGTGCCGGTATTGACGACGCCAATGCCGCTGCCGGCAACGCCTGCACCGCCGGCACCGTTGACCCGGTTGTATCCCCAGTAACTTCTGCCCCGGATCCCGCCGTCACCGCCCCGTATGGCGCCCGAATTGGTGAGAACGGTCCCCGTCGACAGATGAACCCCGATGCCTCCATCACCGCCGTTACCACCGCCCGCGCCATTGCCGCCGTCTCCACCGTCTCCGCCACGTATGTCCTGACCGGTATCCACGGCAATGGCCCCGCTACCGATATACTCGATCCCGTAACCGCCGGCTCCACCACCACCGCCGCCGCCGGCGCCGCTGCCGTTTTGCCCATCGGTGCCGTCGCCGCCTGTCAGGTCCCCGTCCGGAACGGCGCCAGCCCCGGAATACGCATGGACGCCACCGTCACCGCCGTCACCTCCACTGCCGCCATCGCCGCTGGCTCCGGCCCCTCCCAAACCGCCTCCGGGGCCGCCCCCACCGCCGCCCCCACCACCGGTATTGCGCCAGTGACCTACATGCCCATCGGCACCAGCCGGCGACTCGTAGGTTCCACCTGCTCCGCCGGGAATCGGAGAGCTTCCCGCGCCGGCACCGCCGTGACCGCCGGCGCCATAGGCACCGGCAGAGACGCCCAACGCGATCGCAACCAGGCCGATCGTCGCGAAACGGCGGCCCGGGCACACCCGGGCCGCCAGGCTGAGGCAGTCCGCTCGGGCCTCTTCCAGCCGGCAGGGACTCCGGCTGTCACCGGACACACCGTTATCGCCGTACCGGTTCAGTCTCCGGCCGTGCGGACGTGGAACGCCCGAAGGGAGGTTGTAGCTCATGTCGTGTCGTCAGTCCGGTTCGGTGGGGAGGATCGGGCACGAGACGATGGCGGCGCGCACCAACTACCCCGGGTGGGCTTTCTTGTTTATTTATTTGATGTATGTAATTTCACCTCGACCGACGCATTCCGTCAACACTCTGTGATTAAGATCACAAAGTGTTGGTCCGACAGCCCGGATCGGGGAACCACACTGCTCGTAGGTATTGCCGCCCCCGGACGCCAGCCAGCACGGGTGATAAGAATGACGACGGGGATGATCAGCGCGAACCACGCACGACCGGGGCGTGCCGTGGGACACACCCGGCCTGGTTCGGATATGAAGGGCCCCGGGCGACCCGCCCGACCGCCCTCATGGCCTAGGCGCCGGTCTGCACGTCGACCCGGGGCTCCAGCGTGACCTCGCAGTCGAGGGAATTGGTGATCAGGCACGCGCGCTCGGCCTTCTCGAGGCATCGCAGCGCCGCATTGCGGTTGCCGTCATCGGCGATCTCGAGCCGCGGACGCAACGTCACCCGCGTGAAGCGCAGGGCGCGGTCCGGGCGATCGAGCTCCGCGTCCACGTCGCAGGCCAGATGCCGCCACTCCAGCCGCGACGCACGGGCGACGGCACGGAACGACAGGACGAAGCAGTCCGCGATCGACGCCACGAACAGGTGCTCCGGCGTCCAGTATCCGCCGGGCCCGCCGAACTCCTCCGGCGGCGCGGTGGGAATGGTCCCGAGCCCCTCAGCGGAAACAGCGACGGTCCCCTCCGCCTCGCCGGAGGAACGAACCAGGTAATGATGCGGCAGCGACTGCATGCGTATCTCCCGATGGCCGATGTTCCCCCCGAAGCATACCCGCGCCCGCGGTGATGAGGTTGACCTGCGTCATCCGAGCCGCGGCCGCAGTGCCGCCGCCGCTTTCCCCACTGCGACACCCCGGGTGTACCCGACCGGCAGGACTCGACCCCGTGCGGGATATGTCACAACATCCAGGGGACATAGCGCGTATGGGCGGGATACCGTCGCGGGAGACGATGTCTACAATGCCTTGCACGAATATGGTTACACTCAAGCAGTATAAATGAGAACAAAGGGGCAAGGGATTGGGGGAGGAGGAATCCAGCCCGAGGGCGCCGCGCCCCCGGAATCCGCCAGGATGGCGCTGGGGCGGGCTGACTGCCCGCTCCCTGGCGTTGAGTGTGGTCATGGCGGTGGCGACTGTGGGTGCCGTGGCACTGGCCCTGAACGCGTTCTCCGAATACCGGCGCACGGTATCGGCCCTCGCCCAGGAGAAGACCGAGGGGCTGATGACGGCGAACCTGCTGCAGCAGCAGGCGGAGAGCCTCGTCGCGAGTGGGGCCATGCTGCTGCTCGCGGACAGCCAGTTCCGGCGCCGTCAGGCAATGTTCGAGATCCAGGACCGGGTCGAGTGGATCGGCCGTCTCACCACCGAGCTCTATGCGTTGCGTCCCTCCGCCCGGCAACTCGCCGATATCCGGCACAACCGCGGACAGCTGCAGGAGAACCTGAGCACGCTGGACCGTCTCGTCGCCCAGCGGATCGAGCTCTGGAACCGCGTAAGGAATAGCGAAACCCCGTCCCCCGCGGTGCTTCGCCGGCTCGGCGAGGTGGAATCCAGACTCGCCGATGTGCTCCAGGAGAACCGGGCGCTCTCACGCCATCTCGAGGTCGCCGTGGCCTACCATGTCGCCGCCATCCGCGAAGAGATGCGCCAGACCGTCAAGGCACTGAATGCGGACGTCGTCCGCCACGAGCGCTGGCTGATGATCGCGGCGGCGGTGGTCATGGTTGTGCTCGTCCTGATCGTCACCTTCGTCCAGTATTCCGTCGTGGGACGGTTGACGCGAATGCAGCGGGTCATGCGTCTGCCAAGGCCGACCCCGCAGGACATCGTCATCCGCGGACACGACGAGATCGCCAGCATGGGGCTTGCCGTGCGGCGGTACGTCGAGCGCATCACCGCCAACGAGCGGCGCATCACGCAGATGAACGAGGAACTCCAGTTCCACGCGACACGGGACGCGCTCACCGGACTCCACAACCGCCGGCACTTCGAGCACGCGCTCTACGAGACCTTCGAGCGCGATCCCGCAGCACCGCTGTGTCTGGCGATGATCGATATCGATCACTTCAAGGAGGTGAACGACACCCACGGCCACGACACCGGCGACCGTGTCCTCATCCACGTCGCCGAGCAGATGCGGTACCTGCTCCCCGAGTCGATGTACCTCGCGCGTTATGGCGGCGAGGAGTTCGCCGTCCTCGCCTCAGGGCTGTCTCCGGAACACACCCGTTCCCTGCTCGAGCGTCTGCGCCGGCAGCTCGCCGCGCAACCCGTGCACGTCGGCGACGATACGGTCGAGCTCACTATCAGTGTCGGCATCGCCCCCCGGCTCCCCGGCGGAGACGCCGCCCGGACGCTCAAGGCGGCGGACGAATCCCTCTATGCCGCCAAGCGCGCCGGACGCAACCGGACCGTCATACGCCCGCTCCGTGCGGACGACCAGGAGACAACGCAATGAAATGGCCCCATTACGTGCTGTTCGCCGTGGTGCTGGCATTCGGCCACATCACTGCCGGCAGCGCGGGTCCGCCGGACAGTGTGACGATCGACCGCCAGCTCCGACCGCCACACCTCGATCCCACCCGAACCGCCTCGGCCAGTACCGCGGAGGTCACGCACCTCAACGTCTTCCAGGGACTCACCCGGATCAACCGCCACGGCGAGGTGAAACCCTGCCTCGCGACCGCATGGCGCGTCAGCGACGACGGGCGGGAGCTGCTATTGCGTCTGCGCAAGGGCGTGCGCTTCCACGACGGAAGCCACTTCGACTCCGAGGTCGTACGCTACAGCCTGAACCGGCTGCTCGATCCCGAGGCCGGCAACCCGCAGCGCCAGCTCTACCAGGCCATCGAGCGTGTGGAGACCGCCGGGCCGTACCGCGTCCGCCTGCATCTGCGCTATCCGGACTCACTGCTGCCCTTCCGCCTGGGACTGGCCGCCGCGGTCATCGTCCATCCGGACAGCGTCCACTCCAACCTGACCGCACCCGTCGGTACCGGCCCCTACCGCGTCATGCCCTGGGACGGGGGTGCGGTGGAGCTACAGCGCTTCGACGGCTACTGGGGCGATCAGCCACCGATGAGGCGGGCGACCTTCACCTTCACCGCCAACCGTCTGGAGCTGGAGAACAGCCTCAGCGAGGGACGCGTCGACCTGCACTCCGACGTCAGCCCGCTGCCCATCCATGTGCAGCTCGCGCTAAGGGGCGACTACGAAGTCCTGAAGGGCGAGAGCGAGGGCGAGGTCATTCTCGCGATGAACCACGCCAACCCCGCACTGGCCGACCGGCGGGTGCGGCGGGCGATCTCCCACGCCATCGACAAGGACGAGCTCCTGTCCATCTACCGCGGGGTCTCGCCGACGCCCATCGGCAGCCACTTCTCGCCGCGCCACCCGGCATACATCGATCTGACCGGCCGCTACCCCTACGACCCGCAACGCGCCCGCGAACTGCTTGCCGATGCCGGCTACGCCGACGGCCTGTCACTCACGCTGCGGCTCCCCCCGCCGATCTATGCCGAACGCGGCGGGCTGCACATCGCGAGCAACCTGGAGGCCGTGGGAATCAACATCACCGTTGAGCGGCTGAGCTGGGGGGAGTGGCTGGAGCAGGTCTTCCAGGACGCCAACTACGACCTCACGCTGGTCTCCCACGTCGAGCCCATGGACATCGGCATCTACGCCCGCCGTGACTACTATTTCAATTATGACAACCCTGAATTCCGCGCCCTGTGGCGCCAGGTCCAGCGCACCCAGGAAACGGCCGCACGCGACGCATTACTCGCACGCGCCCAGCGAATGCTCGCCGACGACGCCGTGAACGTCTTCCTGTACATGAAGCCGCAGCACTCGATACACCGGCGCGGCCTCAGGGGGGTATGGCGGGACGCTCCGATCCCGGCAATAGTCGTCGAGGATCTGTACTGGGAATGAGGAAACAGACCTACCCACGCTTGGTTGGAGGTATAATCCCGCAACTTATGTGACATCAGTCACGTA
This sequence comes from Arhodomonas sp. KWT, assembly GCF_010993615.1. Classification (NCBI taxonomy): domain Bacteria; kingdom Pseudomonadati; phylum Pseudomonadota; class Gammaproteobacteria; order Chromatiales; family Ectothiorhodospiraceae; genus Arhodomonas; species Arhodomonas sp. KWT. The sequence goes on from NZ_WNXE01000022.1 coordinate 11,318, forward strand.
TTGTATAAAATACGTCCAATGTCGACATTGATGGATCATCACCGTGCCCCGAGTGTCCTCGACGCTTGACCTCCGACAGGCCGTGCATGACCGCATCGCGGAGCAGGCCCCGCTTGAACAGATCTTTACCGCCATCGTGGCCATGGCCGAGGAGGCGTTGCCCGGGGCCCGGGTGTCCATCATGCGTTACGACCCGGACTCGAACACGCTCAGCCTGACCGGGCAGTCGCCGTTTCCGCAGTGGTGCGAGGCCGCCCTGAACCATCTCCCGGTTGCCCCGGATACCGGAACCTGCGGCCGTGCCGCCTACCTGCGTGAAACCGTCATCACCCGGGACATCGACACGGACCCCGCCTGGACTGGCTACCGCCACGTCGCCCGCCAGGCCGGCCTGCAGGCCTGCTGGTCGGTGCCGATTCTGGGCGACGACGGCACACTGATCGGCACCTTCGCCGTCTACTACGACCGTCCCCGATCCCCCTCCCGGACCGCGCGCCGGGAGATCGAGCGCGCGGCGAGGCTGGTGGCACTGGCAATGGCGCGCCACGACGACCGGCGGCGGCACCAGGCCACGGAGCAGCGTCACCAGTCGCTGTTCTTCCACCATCCCGACGGCGTATGCGAATTCGACCTCGACGGTAATTTCCTCCACTGCAACGCCGCCATGGAGCACATCACCGGCTTTCGCCGGGCGGGTCTGGTCGGCCGTCATTTCAACGAATTCGTGACCCCGGAATACCGTGCGCTCACCGAACGGCACTTCGACCTGGCCGCCCGCGGCGTCAGCCAGCACTACGAAACCAGCGGCATGCACCCCGACGGCCGCCAGTACCCGGTTGAAATGACCAACCTGCCCATTGTCGTCGACGGCAACGTCGTCGGGGTCTACGGAATCTGCCGCGACATTACCGAACGCCGGGCCCGGGACGAGGAGCTCCGGCTGCTTCAGCGCGGCATCGAGGCCAGCTCGAACGGTGTCGTCATGGTCGACGCGCAAAGCCCCGGGCTGCCGATGGTCTACGTAAACCCGGCCTTCACCCACATCACCGGGTACACCCGCGACGAGGCCATCGGCCACAACTGCCGGTTTCTGCAGGGTGCGGACACCGACCCGGCGGACATCGAACGGATACGCGACGCCCTGTCCACGCACCGGGACGTCCAGATCACCTTGCGCAACTACCGCAAGGGGGGACAGGCCTTCTGGAACCGCCTGTCGCTGACGGCCGTCTTCGATGAACAGCAGCGCTGCACCCATTTCATCGGCATCCAGCAGGACGTCACACGAGAGCGGGAAAGCCGGGCTCAGCTCGCCTACCAGGCCACGCACGACCGCCTGACCGGACTACTCACCCGTGAGGCCCTGATCCAGGAGCTGTCCCGTCTGGACCATGCCCTGCTGCTGCACATCGACCTGGACGGGTTCAGCCAGGTAAACGCCGGCGCCGGCTACGAGGCCGGCAACCGGCTGCTCCTCTCCGTCTCGCAGCGGTTGGGTGAAATAGCGGACGTGAACGCCATGATCGCCCGCCTGTCCGGCGACGGCTTCGCGATCGCGGTCCCGGGCAGGAACAGCACCCGTGTGGGCATACGCCTGATCGAAAGGCTGCTCGACGCACTCGCCACCCCCTTCGAGAACATCACCGGCCATCCGCTGCAGATCAGCGCGAGCATCGGCGCCGCATCCACGGACTACAGCGGCGAGGACAAGGAAGCGCTGCTCGGCAACGCCGAAGCCGCGATGCGCGAGGCCAAACAGATCGGCCGCAATACATGGCAATGGTACTCGGCGGAAGTGGCCTCGCCGGTTCGCGACTATGTGGTTCTCCGCCGCGAGCTCCAGCAGGCCATCGCGGAGGACCAGCTGGAACTCCACTACCAGCCCATCGTCGCCGCGGATACCGGCGAAGTCCGCAGTCTCGAAGCACTGGTGCGCTGGCGTCATCCCGAACGGGGCCTGCTCGGTCCCGGCGAGTTCATTCCGCTGGCAGAGACCACCGGCCAGATCGTGGACATCGGCACCTGGGTGCTGCGCCAGGCATGCCGCGACCTGGCCGGGCAGCGGCGGAACGGCGGGCTCGACGTCCCGGTCGCGGTGAACCTCTCACCGATCCAGTTCCGGCGCACGGGATTCCTGGACATGGTGCGCACGGCGCTGGCCGATAACGGCATCGAGGGCGAAGCGCTGGAGGTCGAGGTCACCGAGAGCGTGCTGCTCTCCGGTGCCGATCAGGCCATAGCGCTGCTGGACGAGCTGCGCGCGATGGGCGTGCGCGTGGCCATAGACGACTTCGGCACCGGCTACTCCAGCCTGAGCTACCTGCGTGACCTGCCCATCACCAAGGTCAAGCTCGACCGCGGCTTCATCCGTGACATCAACGAAAGCCGGGGCAATGCCGCCATCGTCGAGGCCGTCGCCCACATGGCCCGGCACCTCGGCATAGAGGTGGTCGCTGAAGGCGTCGAAACCACGGCCCAGCATGAAGCACTGCAACGCTTCGGCTGCGGTCTGCTGCAGGGTTTTCTGTTCTCGCCACCCCGGCCGCTGGAGGCGATCGCGCGCGGCCCGCGCGTGCTGCTCCCCGTCGCCCCCTCCTGACGTGACGTTACCGTCCGGGCAACGCCCTCCGATCAGGCCGGACGCCTCCCTGTCTGGTCACGTGGCGTAGGGCACGTTCACGCGACATACCGCCAACGCCACGATACGTAGAGCAGTTCGTGTATATTCGGCTACCGGGGGCGGGATGAATACACCACGACAGGGGACGTACGGGTGGGAGAGGCAGATCGCACGCGACCCGGGTGGCGGCACCGGCGGGTCCCCCGGGTAAAGGCACCGGCGCGGCGGCGCGCCGCCCCCGGCATGGCGGCGGTCATGCTGGCGACAGTGCTGCCAGTGCTGTCTGCGGCACCCGCTGACGGACAGCGGAACCTGTCCATGGGCGACCAGCCGGTCAGCCGGACATATCCGCATTCGCCCCGGATCGAGCAGGTCATCGACCTCGACCACTTCGGCCGGTACGCCTTCGAGGCCACCGGTGAACAGCCCGTCGGGATACGCCTGGTCGACCGAATGGCCGGCCCCGGTCCCGCCCGGACCGGACGGGCCGACCGCTTCCTCGACCGCGGCACCGTCAAGGCCGTCCTGAACGGGGCGGAAAACGGCACCGGCGAGATCAGGCTCACCGTCCACCCCTTCCACGAGCAGAACGGTGCGGACCTGCCGCGGCTGCCGGAACGCCGCCTGGTGGAGACCCGGCTGCGGGACTACCAGCGCCGTTCCTACTGGATCAAGGTCGCGGAGCCGCGCACCATCAACGTGGAGGCGGGCGGCCGCTACCTGGCGGACCTCAGGCTGTGGCGCGAAGGCCGCTGGCTGGTGGCGGCCGAGCCGACAGCGGCGGTACGCGAGCCCGTTACGGGGCAGCCGCTGGAGGTGCGCCGCATCCACACGCGCCTGACCCCGGGGCTGTACCGGCTGACGGCATACGGCGGGCCCGGCAACCCGTGGTCCACCAATGCCGACGCCGAGCCGCTTTACCTGCGCATGGGCATCCCTGAGCTGCCCGCCGGCGCCTGGTCGACACGGCAAGCCAGCCCCTTCGGCATCGATCGCTACCGCCTGCATACGGACGCCAACGTCTTCCAGCTCGAGCTGCCGGAGGCCCGGCCCGCCAGCCTGCGGGTGAGTGCCTACGACGACGCCCGCTCGCCGTATGAGCCCGGACCCGGCACCGGCGGACGGATCGACACAGACAGCCGGAACCCGGAGACCACGGTGCGCACCGGCGATGCTGGCCCGGGCCGTTCACGGGATGTGCTGGTGATGGTGGAGCGCGCCCCCGGCACCGAGTACCACCTCGCCTACCTGCGCAACGCGCCGCGCTATGCCATCCCCCGGGACACCGACAGCGCCTGGGTAGGCACGCTGGCGCTCGGCGACCCGCGGGACGCCGTAGACGCCACCGCGGTCATCGTCCACGACCCGCCGGGCGGCCGGCCGGAGGTCAAGGCGGCACGGGCGGTCGAGCTGTCCTCCAGGAAGGCGTGGCGCCGCCGGTTCAACCTGCTGGACACCGTAGACCTCCTCGTGGAGATCGAGGAGGACGGCACCTACGTCGCGACGATCGACGAGGATTCCAAGGCCAGCGTGGAGCTGCGGGTCGAGCCCCTCGACCGCACCGCCGCCCGCAACTTCCGCAGCCGCTGGGACGTCGCCTCCGAGGCGCGCTGGGACCTGGTCAAGGGCTTCTACCGCATCTCCATGCGCCCGCGCCACGGCGACGCCGGCATCGCCGAGGTCTCGCTCCACCACACCGCCGCTCCGCCGGACAGCCTCGGCGCCCCCGAGCTGGTGCCGCGACAGGCGAGCGCCGTGTTCGAGGGCATCGCCCTGAGCCGCCACGACCACGTCCTGGCCAACCGCTACAATTACGGCCGCTCCGGCCTCACGGTGCGGCCCTGGCCGCTCACGCTGGAGAGTCCCCTGCCGGTGACCCAGTCCGCCGGCCGCACGCGGCGCTTCCGGGTGGCCGACGGCCGCGGCCGGACGCTCATCGCCGAGACACCCGCCGGCGAGCGCCTGCCCCTGTCCACCACGGAGAACGGCCCCGGGAAGCCGTCCCTGACGGTGAACGGCCGGACAACGGCCTACATCACCAACGATGGCGCGGAGCCGGTGCGTTACCTACTGCGCTGGGCCCCGGGACCCGAGCTCCCGCCGCCGCCGCTGAAACCGGTCAGCGGCGCCGCGGTGGCGCGCCAGTTGCCGGACTTCCCGGCCCTGGCGCCCGGCCGGACGGCGCGGCTCACCCTCGATCGCCGGCAGCAGGCCATCTACCGGCTGGCCGTGGATACCCCGGCCCTGTACCGGCTGGAGACCACCGGACTCCTCGCCACCGCCGGCGAGCTCCGGACCCGCACGGTCACGCGGCTCGCCGCCGGCCGCGAGAACGGCATCGGCCGCAACTTCCTCATTCAGCGCTATCTCGGCAGCGGCGACTACCAGCTCACCGTGAACGCCACTGGCCGCAGTGCCGGGGCCCTGGGCGTGTCCCTGGAACGCGCCCCGCTGCGCGACGCCGGCGCGATCCCGCTGACCGGGGCCGTGCGCACCACCGTGGCGCCGGGCGAAGCGGTGCGCTACCGCCTCGACGTCCCGGAAACCGGCCAGTACCGCATTCGCGCCCGCGGGCTGAAACGCCCCTTCGCCGTCCAGCTCGCCGGCCCGGACGGCTGGCCCGTGATCCGGCCCGGCCGGCAGACCCCACTGTCGCTCACCCTTCACCCGGGCCAGCACACCCTCACCGTGCTGCCCCAGAGCGTACCCTCCCGCGCCGTGGTCACCGTCGAGCGCACGGACCGGCCGGCACCGCCGCTGACCGGACACGGCCCGCACCCGCTACCCCTGAACCGGCCCCGGGAACACACGTGGATGGAGCCGGCGGACGAGGCCGCGCCGCGGACGCCGGACCGGTGGCGGTTCGACCTCGCGGCAGCCATGCACGTCCGCCTGGATCTACCCGCAGAGATGGACGCCGCCCTCCTCCGCCGCGGCGATGACGGCGACTGGTGGCCGGCGCAGGCCGACATCAACGGGTCCCGGGAGGGCTGGCTGGCGCTCGACGCCGGTGCCTACCGGCTGGAGGTACGCAGCCGCCGCCCGGACAACCGTCTCGACTACCGCGTGCGCCTCGCCACGCAGGAGCTGCCCCTGGGCCAGCAGCGCGACATCGGCGTGCCCGGCACAGTCCCGTTCGTCCTCGGCGGCGACCGCCTCGTGAAGATCGGCTCCCTCGGCGAGGGCGACGTGGCCGCCACCCTGCTGGACGCAGACGGCAACAGAATCGCCTTCGGCGACGACCGCCCCGACGACTGGAACTTCCTGATAAGCCGCCAGCTCCCCGCCGGCCGCTACGCGCTGGCCGTCACCGCCCCCGGCGACGCCAACCGGACGACGGTGACCCTGGATGCCCCCCGCGAGGTCACGGAAGACGCCCGCACCCCCGACACGGACCTCACCGTCGCCGACGGCGACGTTCACGTCTACCCGCTCGACCTGCCCGGGCCGGACGCGGCGCCACGCCACGGCCTGCCGCTGGTGTTCGCAAGCCGGTCCGGCGCCACCCACGGCGTCGCGCTGGAACGCCGGGAAGACGATACGTGGCGGACCGTCGCCACGCGCACCGGCAGGACGGTCCGTGGCGGCGCCGTGCTCACCGCGGGCGACCTCGACCACGATTACCGCCTCCGGGTATGGACCCTGGAGACAGCGGCGGCGGGTGTCGACGTGGCCCTGCGCCTGGACGCACGGGACAGCGACGCCCCGGATGGCAGCGACCCGCGCGACTGGCGGCTCACGCCGCTGGACGGCACCAACGCGGCGCTGGGGCTAGCGCTCGCGGCACATCCGGGGCCGTTACACACCGCGGAGCGCCGGGACGGTCTCCTGTGGGCCGGCCCTGGTGGTACCTTCCGGGAGGTCCGGGAGGGCTGGATCCCGGCCCGGGATCGTCCGGTATGGCTGCTGGCGCCGCCGGGCGCCGGAACCCTCGACGCCGAACCGGTATCGCTGGTGCCGGCGACAGTGCGGACCATCCCCGCCTCCTCGGACACCTCCCTGCCGCTGCCCGTCGGCACGGCCGGGGCGGAACGGCTCAGGATCTGGACCGCCGTGAGCGCGGCGCACACGCCGGAGCTGCGGGCGTATTCACCCGGTCGCACCGTCGCCGCCACCGCGAGTGGCCGCAGCGCCCTGACCGTGGCGCTCCCCGGCGCGACACCCGGCGACCGCGGGCTGGCCCTGCGCCTGGCGGACGGCAGAGGCGACGCCCCCGTGACCGTCAGCGCGCACGCCCTCGCCACCGGCGATCCGGCCACTGTGACGCCGGGCAGCACCCAGCTCACGCTGCCGGCCGGCACGGCGGTGAAGGTGACCGGCCCCGCCGGTGCCGCCGACATCGCGCTCACCGCGCCCGCCGGTATCGCCGGCATCCTTGCCCGCGACGGGGCCATCGAGCGGCTCCTGTGGACCGGTGACAACGCCGGCACGCGCCACACCCGGAGCAACGTCGGCACAATCTGGCTGGCCAATCCCGGCGACGAGGCCGAAACGGTCGCACTCCGCTGGGCGTCCGCGGCCGGCGACCGGCAGCTGGCCCCGGGCGACTACCTGCGCCTGGGCCCCACCTTCAGCGGCACCCTGTCTCTGCCGGTCACGCTACTGGCGGGCGCCGAAGGCCGGGTTCAGGTGCACGGCGCGGTGCGCGGCGCCCGCTTCGTCCGCGACGACGGCCGCACCGGCCCCGCCGTCGACGGCCCGGGCAGCGTCACGGTCGCCGGCCCGGGCACGCTACAGGTGACCCACGCGGATGCGCCGTTCGGGGTCTGGCTGACCGCCCCCGACGGCAGCCTGACGGGCTGGCGGCACACCGAACGGCTGGCGCCGCGGGCGCCGTCGCTGCTGAGCCTGCGCGCCAGCCGCCCGACACTGCTCGCCCTGGAACGGCCGGATGGCCGTACCCGCCTGCACTGGCTCGACACGACGGCCGGCATCGACGCCCTGCTCCCGGCCGGCGAAACGCGACTGCGCGCCATGGGCACCGCGCCGGAGCGGTGGCTGACCACTCCCACGCCGATGCCCGCCGGGCTGGGAGCGCCCGTGCGGCTGGGCCCCGGGGAGAGCCGGGCCTTCACCTTCGAGCTCCGGCAGCCACGCACCGTGGGGCTCGGTCTCAAGACCGACCGTGAGTCGATCCGCGGCACCCTGGTCGACGCCCGGGGCCGGCAGCTCGGCGACGGCATCGCGCAAATGCACCGGCTCGGGCCCGGGCGCTACTACCTGATCGCCCATCTGCCCCGGGACGAATCCCCGGCACTGGTGCGCTCGGCGCTGGTGGGCACGCAGCTGCCCGACGACGGCCCACCGGAACGGGTCAGGGAACGCTACAGACAACTGGCAGGCAAGGAATGAGCACTACGGCGAACCGACGTTGGCGCGACCGGCTGTTTCTGGCACTGGCCGCGCTGCTGATCTGCCAGGCGCTGGCCCCGGCCGCGGCCGCGGCCGCGGCCGCACCACCCGCCAGACCCGACGGCGCCGTGATCGTGCCCGGGGACTTCCTGCGCCGCTGGGACCCGGTCACCCTGTTCTTCGACGCCGCCCGCGGGCCGGAGGACGGCGGCCCGGAGGCCCACCCGGGCGAGTACGTCACCGTCTCCCCGGCGCACCCGGGAGCCTACACCTGGCTGGACGCACACACCCTCCAGTTCCGCCCCGCGGAGCCCTGGCCCGCCCTCTCGGCGTTCACCTGGCGCTTCGAGGGCGACAGCCACCGCCTGGCGACGCTCATGGCCCCGGCCATCGAGACCCGGCCCACGGATGGCAGCGACGACCTTGCGCCGGTGGATACCCTGTCGCTGCGCTTCCGCGATCCGGTGGACATCGACGCCCTGGAGCAGATGGTCTCCATCGAGGTGCGAGCCCTGCCGGGTATCGAGCCGGAGCCGCTGCGCACGCTGGGCGCGGACGACTTCACCATCAAACGCACCGAACGGGCCGGGCGCGACGCGCCGGTGGACTACGTGCTGCGCCTCCGCGAACCCATCCCCGCCGGGCGCAAGGCGCTGGTGCGGCTGCGCCTGTCCCTGGACGACCGCCCCGACCAGGCGATGCAGACCGTCACCTTCTCCACCCGCCAGTCGTTCCGCCCGGCGAGCCTCGGCTGCGCCGGCCAGCAGCGGGCGGCCACCGCCGGCGGGGTGACCTACGCCGCCTCCGATCCGCTGGTCTGCGCCCCCGGCAACCGGACCATCGAGATCGGCTTCACCGCGGAACCCCGGGACGTGGGCCCCGTGCTGGGACGCAACCTCGTGCGCTTCGAACCCGCGGTGGACAACCTGGAGTACCACCTCGCCGGCCGGCAGCTGCGCATCACCGGCGACTTCGCCGCCGACACGCGCTACCGCCTGAGCCTGCTCCCCGGCGATCTCCGGGACACCCACGGACGGCCGCTGCAGGCCACCGGCGTGAACAGCCTGTACCTGGCGTTCCCGGCCCGCGAGGACTTTCTGCGCGTCAACCGTGGCGAGGGACGCGCGGTCATGGAGCGCCAGGGGCCGCGGATGCTGCCCCTGCGCGGCCGCGGCGACACCCGCGTCGACCTGCGCATCCACGCCATCGACCCGCTGGACCTGCAGTTCTGGCCCTACAGCGACCGCCCGGTCAGCGTCGACGACGACGCCATGCCCCCCGGCCCGGGCGAGGCGCCGGCCCGGGGCCCGCGCCTGCGGGGCAACGACGTCGCCGCGCAGATCGCGACCCTGGGCTCGCCCAGCATCTCCGAGATCGTCGACCTGCCTCTCGAGCACGGCGACCCGGCCGCCCGCTTCGGCCTCGACCTCCAGCCCCGGCTGCGCCGTCTCGCCGGCGAGACGGGTCCGGGCACCTACCTGGTGGGCGTCCGGCGGCTGGGTGCGGGCAGCGAGCGCCAGTGGGTGCGCGTCCAGGTCACCGACCTCTCGCTCACGGTGGTGGAGGCCGAGGACCGCGTGCACTTCGTGGTCACCTCGCTGGACTCCGGCAAGCCCGTGCCCGGCGCCCGGGTTCGCGTGCAGACCCGCGCCCGCGGCGACGACCGGCTGCTGGACACGGTGGTGGACGGCCGCACCGACGGGGACGGCGCCCTCGACTGGTCTCCCCGCCCGAGCCGGCTGTACGGCCCGCCACAGCGGCTGATCGTCTCCAACGGCGACGATACCCTGGTCATCGACCCCCGTGCCGATCCGCCGAAGCGCTATTTCGACAACCACTTCGGCACCGACCGGAACTGGCTGTCCTGGACCGGCCACGCCAGTCGTCGCCGGCCCGAGCCCCAGTGGCGCTGCCACCTGTTCACCGAACGCCCCGTTTACCGCCCGGACGAACCCGTTCACATCAAGGGCTTCATGCGCCGGGTGCACCGCGGCCGGATCGAGAACCGGGATGCGGCGGTAACGCTGGTGGTCACCGGGCCCGACGGCAGCGAATGGCGCTACCACCCCGGGCGCACGCCGGCCGGCGGCTTCTATCACCGCTTCAACGAGAAGACCGAGGCCACCGGGGCATACCGCATCGCCGCCGAGCTCCAGCCCCCCGGCGAGCGGGCGCGGCGCTGCGCCGAGGTCACGGTGCGCAAGGAGGCCTACCGGATTCCGCGCTTCGAGGTGCGTGCCAGCGCCCCCGGCAAAGCCCCGCTGGACCGGCCGTTCAAAGTCGACCTCGTTGCCGAGTACTACGCTGGCGGTGTCGCCCGCCAGCGCCCGGTGCACTGGCGGGTCACGCAGTTCCCCTACCGCTGGACGCCCGCGGAGCGGGAGGGCTTCGTCTACTCCACCGACGCGCGCTTCTCGGGCATCGGCGAGTTCCGGTCCCGGCCCACGCTGACGCGGGAAGGCACCACCGACGACAAGGGCTTCGCCAGCATCCAGGTGGACCCGGCGCTGGAGCCGAGTGCCCAGCCGCGGCGCTACGTCGTCGAGGCCACCGTGGTGGGCGCCGACGACCAGACCGTGACCGACACCGCCGACGTCCTGGCCCTGCCCCCCTTCGCCCTGGGCCTGAAGGCACCGCGCTATCTGGAGGACGCCGAGCGCCTGAAGGGCGCCTTCCTGGTCGCGGGAGCGGACGGCGACCTGCTCGCCGGCAGGGACGTCACGCTGCGGCTGATCAAGCGCCGCTGGGCGGCGCACCTGCAGGCCAGCGACTTCACCAGCGGCGAGCCCGAATACGAGACCGAGGTCATCGACGAGACCCTGCTGGAACGCACGTTCACCAGCGGCGAGGCACCGACGGACTTCGACCTGCCGCTCGACGACACCGGCGTCTACATCGTGGAGCTCTCCGCCCGGGACACCCTCGGGCGGCTGCAGACGGTCCGTCTCGATCTCTTCAACGACGGCAGCGAGCGCGCTACCTGGCCACAGGCCCCGTCGGAGACGTTCACGGTACGCACGGCCAGCGACAGCTACGCCCCCGGCGAGACCGCCACCCTGGTGCTGGAGAGCCCGTTCGCCGAGGCCCGCGCACTCGCCGTCGTCGAGCTGCCCGACGGCCGCAACCGCTACGACTGGGTGCCCGTCCACAACGGCAAGGGCACCTACGAGCTGCCCATTCAGCGGACCTTCATGCCCGGCATCCCGGTCCACTTCGTGCTCATGCGCGGCCGTCTCGACGGCGCGCCGCGGTTCGACCGGGCGGGCCTGGATCTCGGCAAACCGGTCATGATGGCGGCGACCACCCGGGTGGACGTCTCCACCGCCGACCACCGCATCGACGTGGCACTGGATCATCCCGACAACGCCCGGCCGGGGGACACCGTAGAGATGACCGTCAGGCTCACGGACCGCGACGGCGACCCGGTCTCCGGCGAGGTGACCCTGTGGCTCGTGGACCAGGCCGTGCTGGCCCTGGGCGAGGAGCAGCCCCTGGACCCCCTCCCCGCGTTCATCCGCGAACGACCGGTGCGCACCGCCATCCGCGACACCCGCAACCGGGTGGTCGGCTACCTGCCCTTCCGCGAGACGCCCGGCGGCGGCGAGGCGGGCCGGGAGGCCGCGAGCGCGCGCAAGCTGCTGGACCGGGTCAGCCTCCGCAAGGACTTCCGCAGCGTGCCCTACTTCGAGCCCACGCTGCGGGTGGGCAAGGGCGGCACGGCGACGGTGCGCATCGAGCTGCCGGACAACCTCACCAACTTCATGGTGCGCGCCGAGGCCGTCGGCGACGGCGACCGTTTCGGCCACGGCACTGGCCGGATCTCCGTGCGTCTGCCCGTTATCGTCCAGCCGGCACTTCCGCGTTTCGTGCGCTACGGTGACCGCTTCGCCCTGTCCGCCGTTGCCCGCATCGTCGAGGGCGAGGCCGGCGAGGGACGTGCCGCGCTCGACGTGGACGGCCTGCGCCTGGACGGCCCCGCGTCGCAGACCTTTACCTGGCCGGACACCGGCACCCGGCGACTGAGCTACGACGTCGCCGTACCCCTGCCTGAGCGCTGGCCGGACGACCCCGGCGACGTGCCCGGCGCGCACGTCACCCTCGGCGTGGAACGGGCGGCCGACGGCGTCGGCGACGGCTTCCAGGTGGACCTGCCCGTCCGCCCGGACCGGCGCCCCCTGACCGTTCGCCAGACCGGCGAGCTCGGCGGCGGGGCCGCCTTCGACGTCCCGGCACTCGGGACCCCGGTCCGCCCGGGCAGCCTGCGCCGCACGCTGGTACTCGCCGACCGGCCCGGGCTGGTGCGCATGGCCGCGGGGCTCGATTACCTGCTTGCCTACCCCCATGCCTGCACCGAGCAGCGGATCAGCCGCGCCCGCGGCCTGCTGGCGGCGAACGAGCTGCTAGGCCTGCTGCGCCCGGACACCGCGACCACACTGATCGACCGGCACGTGCGCAATACCCTGGCCTACCTGGACGAGGTGGTCCGCGAGGACGGCTACGTCACCTTCTGGCCCGGCAGCGGTGACGGCCAGGTGGGCCTCACCGCGTGGACCTACCTGTTCCTGCTGGAGGCGGACGATGCCGGCTACCGCGTGGAACCGGCCCTGCGCGAGCGCGTGCGCAGCGCCCTGCGACGCGCCCTGCGCGGGGACTACAGCCACTTCCTCGACAGCTACACCGAGCGCTCGATGGCGCTGACCGCCCTCGCCCGGGGCGGCGACCTGGACGCCGGCTACGCCGCCGAGCTGGCGCGGCGCACCCAGTTCCTGCCCCAGGAGGCGCTCGCCCACGTCACCCGGGCGCTGGCCGGCGAACAGGATCCGAGCCCGGCGGTGCTGAAGCGCCTGGAGGAGACCCTGTGGGACGGGCTGATCTTCAAGCTGCGTCACGGCAACACCGTCTACGCCGGGCTCAAGGACCGCCAGACCCAGGACTCGCCGCTGATCCTGCCCTCGGAGACGCGCACCGTCGCGCAGACCCTGCGTGCCGCCAGCGCCGTGCCCGGCAGCGGCGAGCGCGAGCGGATCCTGGCCGATGCCCTGGTCACCCTGGGACGGGACGACGGCTGGGGCACTACCAACGCCAATGCCGAGGCCATCCTCGCCCTGAACGACTTCCTCCTCGCCGGGGAATCGGCGACCCGGCCGGTCACGGTCTCCGCGCAGTGGGATAACACCAGCAGGACGATCCGCGTGGGCGGCAACCGCCCCGTCACTGCGACGCCGCTGCCCTCGCCCGGACAAGTGAGCCTGAGCGCCCCCGCGCTGGGTGACGGGCGCAGCCTGGCCGTGATGGCGCAGAGCCGGTACGTGCCCCTCCAACGCGGCGACCGGGTGGCCGCGCAGAGCCACGGCTTCGTGGTGGAGCGCAGCCTCGTACGGGTGGGCGGCGACGACACCGCCGACCGACGGGTCGCACTGGACACCGCCGGGACGGCCGTCGACTTCACCGTGGGCGACGTCGTGGAAGACCGACTCACGCTGGTCAACCCGGAGGAGCGTCACCACGTGGCGGTGGTCGTCCCCCTCGCCGCGGGCATGGAACCGCTGAACCCCGAGCTGGACACCGCCCCGCCGGAGGCCACGCCCGGCCGGCCACTGACACTGGCGCCGGCCCACGTGGCGCGCCTGGACGACCGCGTGGCGTTCTACTACGAGACCCTGCCCAAGGGCACCTACGAGTTCGCCTTCCGGCTCCGGCCCCAGGTCCCGGGACAGTTCGTCCAGCCCGCCGCCTACGCGGAGATGATGTACCAGGAGGAGGTGCGGGGACACGGTAACGGCGCGCTGATCCGTATCCGGCGGCCCGACGGCGGATAGCACGCCGTGAGAACGACGGCACGGGCATTGGCGGGACGCTCCGGCCGGGCATTCGCGCACCGGCGGGTCCTGTACACGGTGCTACTGCTCGCCGTCGTGGTGCTGCTTGGCGGCGTCCTGCACACGGCTTGGAAGCGCTCCGCGCTGAAGGCCCCCGCCGCCAGCCACCTGGTAACCGACCGGTACGGACACTACCTCGCGGAGGTCGGCGGCCCGGAGCCCGGCCGCTACGGCTACTGGCCGCTCGCGGACGTCCCGCCGCGCATCGCCGCGGCCACCGTCGCCCTGGAGGATCGGCGTTTCCGCTACCACCCCGGAGTGGACCCGGTCGCTGTCGCCCGTGCCCTGTGGCAGAACCTGCGCAGCGGGCGCGTCGTCTCCGGCGCCTCCACCATCGCCATGCAGGTCGCGCGGATGCAGAATCCCGCCCCGCGGACACTCCCGAACAAGGCAATGGAGGCCGTCACCGCGGTGTTCATGACCCTGCGCCACGGCCGGGACGCGGTGCTCCGGCAGTATCTCCGGCTGGTGCCCTTCGGCAATGGCAGTCACGGCATCGCCCACGCCGCGCGCGTCTACCTGGACAAGCCGGCCGCGGACCTCAGCTGGGCGGAGATCGCCTTCCTCTCGGGTATCCCCCACGCACCGGAACGCCTCGACCCGCTCACCCACGACGGCCGCCGCCGCGCAGCGGCCCGGGGCCGGCGCATCCTCGACGCCCTGGCGGAGATGGGCGTGATCGATGCCGGCCAGCTCGACCTCGCCCGGCGCCAGATCGGCGCCCTCCACGTACACCGACGGCCGCCACGACCAGCCATGGCGATGCACGCCATCATGGCGCTGGCGGACCGGATCGCGCCGCTGCCGGAGACATCCTCGCGCACGATCGCCGCGACGCTCGACCTGAACGCCCAGCGGATGGCGAACCGTCACCTCCACCGCTGGCTGTCCCGCCTGGCACCCCGGGGCGTGCAGCACGCCGCCATCCTCGTCGTCGACCGCGACGACATGGCGGTGCGGGCGCTGGTGGGCTCCGCCGGCTTCTTCGACGAGGACGCCGGGGCCCTCGACTACACCGCGGTCCGGCGCTCGCCGGGCTCGGTACTCAAGCCCTTCGTCTACGCCCTGGCCCTGGACCGGGGCGTCATCCGCCCGGACACGGTGCTCTGGGACCGGCGCGGCCTGTCCGCCGGCATCGACAATTCGGACCGGACCTACCTCGGCCCCATGCTGCCCCGCCGCGCCCTGGCCAACTCCCGCAACGTCCCGGCCACCAACCTGGTGCGCACCGTCGGGCTGGAGACCACCTACGCCCACCTGGAGCGCCTGGGCCTGCACGCCGACCGCCGGCCGTCGCGGCACTACGGCATCGGCCTCGCCATCGGCACGCTGCCGGTGCGCCTGCGCGACGTCGTCGCCGCCTACGGCGCACTGGCCAACGACGGCCTCTACCGCCCGCTGCGCTGGCACGCGGCGCAGCCCACCGCGCCCGGCAAGCGTGTGCTCGGCGCGGACGCGACACGGCTGGTCACCGCCTTCCTCTCGGACCCGATGGCCCGACTGCCGGTGTTCTCGCGCATGGGCTACCAGGAGTACGACTTCCCCGTCGCCACCAAGACCGGCACCAGCCAGAGCTACGCCGACGCCTGGAACGTCGTCTATACCCGGGACTACATCGTCGGCGTGTGGATGGGGCGCGCCGACGGCGGCCCCATGAAGGGAGTCAGCGGCGCGTCCGGCCCGGCCGGCCTCGCCCACGACGTGCTGACCGGCCTCTACCGGCTGCCGGGCACAGCCGACCGCCCTGAGCCGTTCCCGGCACCCGTGCACTACCGACGCGAGTCGCTGTGCAGTGCCCGCCCGTCGAGGTCCGCCAGCCAGTGTCCCCGTAAGCTGACGGAGTGGGTGCCCACGGCCGCTGGAAACACCACGTCCGCCGACACGGTAACGGCACTGGCCCGAACGACCGCACGGCAGGCGTCGGCGACGTTGCGGATCAGCTCGCCGCCGCCCGGTACCACGGTCATCCGCAACCCGGAGACACCGGACGATCTGAACCGCCTGCGCCTGACGGTGGACGCCGAGCCCCGGGGGATGCAGGTCGTGTGGTACGTGGACGGCCGCCCGCAGGTGGTGCAGCGCGCCGACGAGCCGTTTCTGTGGCCCCTGGACGGCGGCCGCCACGTCTTCCAGGTCCGCCTCCCCTACCGACCGGAGCGCTCGCCGCCGCTGGTGCTCACGGTACGGTGAGCCGCGAGCCGCCGGCGTGGCCCCACGGGCTCGGCGCGCGCCGGCCGGATCTGATCAAATACGCGCAAGACTTGATACGAGCGCCGTCGGAGGGAGCATGAAAGGGGACAGGGACGACGACGCCGAACGCTTCGGGGTGATGGACGCGGTCCTGCCGAAGGACATGGCCAAGCGCGCGGAACGCGCGGGCGCGGAGAAGGCCGAACAGGACGGACTGAGCCTGCTGGCGCTGGCGGCGATGGCGGGTGCCTATATCGCGTTCGGCGCGACGTTTGCGGCCTCGGTGTCCGCCGGTTTCGACGGCGAATTCCCGATCGGGCTCGGTAACATGCTGGGCGGACTGGCCTTTTCCCTCGCCTACGTGCTCGCGATCGTTGGCGGTGCCGAGCTGTTCACCACCAACAACCTCATGGTCATGGCGTGGGCACACGGGCGGCTGCCGACCGGGTGGCTGCTGCGTGCGTGGGGTATCGTGTTCGTCGGCAACTTCATCGGGGCCGCCGCCACCGGTGGCATGCTTATCGTCGCCGGACAGCATGCCGAGTCCGCCGGCGCCGTGGGCACCTCGCTCCTCGAATCCGCGGCCCGGCTGAATGCCCTCGGCTTCGTCGAGGCCCTGTTCCTCGGGATCCTGGGCAACACGCTCCTGTGTCTCGGGGTCTGGCTGACCTACAGCGCACGCTCGACCACGGACCGGATCCTGGCCCTGATCCCGCCGGTCGCGGCCTTCTATGCGCTCGGCCTGGAACACGCCGTGGCGGTGATGTTCTACCTGCCCTGCGCCGCCTTCATCGGTGTCCTCGCCGAGCCCGGCTTCTGGACCATGGTGCCGCAGGCGCCGCCCGCGATCACGCCCGGCGGGTTCCTCCGGGTGCTGCTCCCGGTGACACTGGGCAACGTCATGGGAGGCGGCGTGCTCGTCGCGCTGGCCTACTGGTTCGTCTACCTGCGGCCCGGCCGGGTCTGAGCGCCACCACCTTCCCGCAGCACCGGGGATCCACCGCCGCGAGGCGGATGACAAGCGGCAGCGGGGCACCGTGGGGCCGGTATGGCGCCCGAAGCACCGGCCCCCGGCCTCCCCGTGCCATCGATCATGCCGCACCGGCGCGACGATGGCTGCCGGACCGGGGGTCAGCCAGGCGGAAGCCTTCCGGCACCATCGTCGCCGGCGCCCGCACCAGACTCAGTGAACGCGGAGCACAATCGCTCGGCAGTACGTCGGATCCTCGGCGGACTCCCCGGGCGTCGGGACATACGGACCGACAGTCTCGATCTCCGTGCAGGTACCGGCTTCAACAAGCTTTTCGATCCGGTCGCGGAACCCGTCGCGCTCGAACATCGCCTCGTTCACCGTGAACACGATCACGCCGTTGGGCCGGACCACCCGAACGAGGTCGTCGAGGCCCTCGGGACCCACGTGGCCCCGGGTGAACACGCCCATGCAGACAGCCGCCCCGAAACCGTCATCCGCGAACGGGATGTCCTCGCCGAGAAACGCCTTGCGCAGCACCGCATAGGCCTCCTTCCTGCCGGCAACCTCCAGCATGTCGTCCGAGGCGTCGAGGCCCTCCACATGGGAGTAGCCGAGTTGCCGCAGCCACGGGCCGATCATGCCGGTCCCGCAGCCGGCATCAAGGAGCGGGGTGTCGCCCGACGCGACATAGCGCGTGATCAACGGGAGGCAGACCACCGGGTGCGAATAGCCCGCGCCCGTCAGATCGTCCTCGTAGGTCTCGGCCCAATCGCGATAAATGGCCGCAAGCTCTTCCCGGGAACCACTCCCGTACACCCTGGAAAGTCGTTGGTCTATTGCATCGTTCGCCATGCATTACTCCTTGATTGGCCAGGCCCGGTACATCGTCCACCGCCGGACTACCGATGTCCGGAAGGTCATCCCCTCAATCCCGCGGTCGTCAGGGGCCCCAGCCGACACGGCCGGCCCACGGACTGGCGGCAGAGGCCTGCGTGCCTGCCCGTGTCATACCGGGATCGCGTGTCAGCGTGCCCCATGACGGTGGCCGTTGGCGGTCACCTGGTCCGTCACGTTGCATCAACCGGCGCAAGAGTGGCCGACTCCGTGTGTTAGCGTATTGCGAGACTCGCCTTCTTCTTGAGGAAATCCGCCATGGATACGGCGCCCGCAGCACGAGCGACCGGAAGCGGCATTAATGACCTACGAAATAGCAATCGTGGTAACGAACGATTTCAACGCGATGGGGACCACCGCGTTCATCGATCCACTGCGGGCGGCCAACTATCTCGACAATGAAACGCTCTATCACTGGGATCTTTTCTCCAGTGACGGCGGGCTACTGCGTGCCAGCAATGGAATGATGATCGACACCCGTCCCATTCCGGACATTGATGAGAAGTGCCTCGATCTCGCCGTCATATCATCGAGCTGGACACCGGAGCAGCATTACGACGACGCCACGCTGATAAAAAGCATAAAACGCTGGGGTCGACGCGGCATTCCGCTGTGCGCAATCGACACCGGCGCATTCATCCTTGCTCACGCGGGACAGCTGAAAAACCATTCGGCAACGACGCATTATGAGCACCTCGATTCCCTCATGGAGGTGAACCCACAGGTTACGGCGAGTGACAATCTATTCGTCATGGACGGGAACATCCTGTCCACGTCCGGCGGAACAGCCTCGATCGACCTGGCTCTTCATATTATCGGCGCGCAGCACGGGTACGCACTCACCAATGCGGCCGCGCGTTATATTTTTCATCAGCGAATTCGCACAACGCACGAGCGCCAGAACCACCCGGCGCACGAGCCCCTCGGGAACACCCCGTCCCAGGGCATCCGCGATGCCATCCTGTTAATGGAGGAAAACCTGGAGACCCCGTTGTCCGTGCCGGATATCGCGGCACGTGTCGGTATATCCCAGCGCCACCTGACCCGGCTGTTCCAGCGCTACACCAGACAGTCCGCGGTGCAGTACTACCGGGACATGCGGCTCGACCGCGGGCGGGCATTCGTGACACAGACCGAAATGAGCGTTATCGAGATCGCAATGGCATGTGGGTTCTCGAGCGTCGAGCACTTCTCGCGCGCCTACCGGAGACGCTTCCGCATCAGCCCCAGGGAGGACCGCGTGGCGGGCCGGGTCCCGTTCCAGTTCCGTGCCCTGCCGCTACAGTCGA
Organism: Arhodomonas sp. KWT; assembly: GCF_010993615.1. Classification (NCBI taxonomy): domain Bacteria; kingdom Pseudomonadati; phylum Pseudomonadota; class Gammaproteobacteria; order Chromatiales; family Ectothiorhodospiraceae; genus Arhodomonas; species Arhodomonas sp. KWT. The sequence continues at coordinate 30,515 of NZ_WNXE01000022.1, forward strand.
GTCGTTGACGGGCTGCGCGTCCCCCTCCCCGCCCCTGTTGCGGGAGGTCCCGGCGCGACCGGGACGGCCCCGGTGAACACACGGACGCAACGCCCGGCGCAGTGCACACACCCGCGTCAGGCGGAGCCGGATAACGCGATTCCACGGGCGAACACGGGAAGGAGTATGGAGAAATGGGGCCCGGAAATCCGGACACCGGAGCCGCGGTAGTAGTCCGCGCAGCACGCGATCAACGCCCGGCATTCCGGCGTCATGTGCCGGAATACCGGGCACGGCCCAGGTTCGCGCGTCAGTCGGCGTAGTGCTCGCGCACGGCCGCCATGGCCGAGCCGCCATCGACCGTTTTCACGCCCTCGAGCCACTCCCCGACGGTGTCGAGGTTGGATGCGATCCACGCCGAGGCGACCTCGGAGGGCTCCCGGTCCTTCTTCGCGTATTCAAGCACCCACTTCGACTGATCGTCCTTGTCAACGACGTACTGGTTGAGGAACTTGACCACCTCGGGGCTCCGGTCGGCCAGTTTCGGATTCACGACGGTAAGGACATCGCTGGTCGCCGGCGCGATCTTCGATTCGCCCACGGCCGCGGGATAGCGGATATCGTAGGTGATGTTCATCCAGTGGGGTTCCCAACCGAGGAAAACGACCCATTCCTTGTTCTCGATCGCGCGCCCAACCTGACTCAGCATGGCGCTGGTGCTGGAGGCGACCAGCTCCCAATCGCCCAGACCGTGGCGATCGTTGTTGATGGCGTCCTGGACATTCGAATTAAAGCCACTTCCGGGCTCAATACCGTAAATTTTATGATCGAATTTCTCGGCATACTTGTCGAGATCCGCCTCGGTTCGCACGCCGGCGTCCCAGACGTATTTCGGGACAGCGATCGCGTTGTGCGCACCCGCAATATTCGTGGTCAGAACCTCGACCGTTCCCTCTTTCTCCGCAGGGCGTATCAGGTTCGTTTCGGCGGGAATCCAGCCGCCCAGATAGATGTCGAGATCATCATTCTTGAGTGCGTTAATGCAGAAAGCGGGACTGGCATTTGTCTGCATCGTGGAATAGCCGATCACCTCGATGAGCTGGGAAGCGACCTCGCTTTTCACGGTAACCCCGGGCCAGGTGGGAACGCCGAAACGGATTTCGGATGAATTCTTGGCTACTGCCACTGAAGAGACCAGGCAAACAGCCAGACACAAATACTGGATACAACAGCGGACGCGATGCATACTTTTCCTCTTTCCGTCTGTGGCGCCCTTCTCTATGAGGGCCCCTATTATCGGTCAGTCAGGACCGGCGTATTGCGACGCCAGATCCATTGTCAGGGGGCCTTGCGTCACCAACCTGATCATTTTCGTCGGGTACTTGATCAGATGCGCCCCCTTGCCCCCTATTGGTGGCCACCTCCGGATGTCAGCGCTCCCGGTTCAGACCGGCGTCAGACACTCTGCAGACGTTGCCCCACGGGGCCCGTCCGCCCCACTGCCGGCGCAGCCGGGATGACGCACGGATAACGGACTGGCTGTATCGCACCACCCCATCAGGCCAGTATGACGGCTGCACGCTGTCGGCGAACGATATCGCGCACGCCGACAGGCGGCGCCGACGGGGAACATGCCCGGGGCGGGCCAAGGGAAAGGGGGTTACCGGGACGGCGCACGACGGCGGAAGGCCGGCCATCGCCCGACACCGGCAATACAAAAAGAAAGGGCCCCATCTCTGGAGCCCTTGCTATATGGCGCGCCCGGGAGGATTCGAACCCCCAACCTCCTGATCCGTAGTCAGGTGCTCTATCCAGTTGAGCTACA
>NZ_WNXE01000022.1:32411-37799 GCF_010993615.1 Arhodomonas sp. KWT
CGGGACGGGCGGAAGTGGCGGCGGTACAGCGCCAGCGCGTCGTACAGGTTCTGCGGGGCGAAGTGGCTGGCGAAGGCGAACGGCAGCCCCAGGTTGGCGGCAAGCTGGGCGCTGTAGTGCCCGGAGCCGAGCAGCCAGATCGGGACGTCGCTGCCCGCGCCGGGCACCGCACGCACCCGCTGGCCCGGCTCTGCTGGCGCGAGGTAGTGGCGCAGCTCCTCCAGCAATACGTCGAACTCCGGCTCCCCCGGGCCGAAACGCGCCCGCAGGGCGCGGGCGGTCTCGCCGTCCGTGCCCGGTGCCCGGCCGAGGCCGAGGTCGATGCGCCCCGGGTGCAGGGCCTCCAGGGTGCCGAACTGCTCGGCCACGGCGAGCGGCGCGTGGTTCGGCAGCATGATGCCACCGGCGCCGACGCGGATGCGCTCGGTGCGGTCCGCCACGTGGCCGATGAGCACCGTAGTGGCGGCACTGGCAATGCCGTCCAGGTTGTGGTGCTCGGCGATCCAGAAGCGGTTGAAGCCCAGGGACTCCACCCGCTGCGCGGCCGCGACGCTGCGCCGGAATGCGTCCGCCGGTGCGCTGCCGCGCGGGACCGTGGCCAGGTCGAGCACGGACAGCGGGATGTCGGCGAGCCGGCTCATGACGCTTCCTCCTCCGGCGTCGGCCGCACCAGTACCTCGTTGACGTCGACACGCCGCGGCTGGCTCACCGCGTACATCACGGCCTCCGCCACGTCACCGGCCTCGAGCGCATGCTCCGGACGCTCGTCGAAGAACGGTGTATCCACCATGCCGGGCTCGATCAGCGTGACCCGCACGCCGCTGCCGCGAAGCTCCTCGCGCACGCCATAGCCGATGGCGCTCACGGCCCACTTGGAGGCGCTGTACATGGAACCGGGGATCGTGGTCCGGCCCGCCGCCGAGCCGGTGATCAGCAGGTGCCCGCGGCTCTCGCGCAGCGCCGGCAGCGTATGCTGCAGCGTCAGCCCGACGCCGTAGACATTGGTGAGGATCATGTCGCGCCACACCGAGGTGTCCGCGCCGCTGAAGCCACCGGGGCTGCCGCGCATGCCCGCGTTGGCGAACACCACGTCGATGCGCCCGAAGGCGTTCAGCGCCGCATCCACCATGGCCTTCTGCTGCGCCTCGTCGGTGACGTCGCAGGCCACGGCCAGGGCGCGTTCGCTACCGCCCAGCGACTCCACGAGCCCGTCCAGACGCTCACGCCGCCGTGCGGCGAGGACCACGCGATAGCCCGCGGCGACGGCGCGGCGGGCGGTCTCCTCACCGATGCCGCTGGATGCCCCGGTGATCAGGAATACCGGATCGGCCATTGTTACCTCCCGAATCGTTCGTTTTCGGACTTTCAGGGCATGGGGGCGTGCCGTCGCCGGCACAACCCCCGCCCGGTCAGCCGCGCCCGAGGACCGCCGTCACCGACTCGTGGACGATCTCCACGATCCGGTCGATGTCCTCGTCGCGGGTGACGATCGGCGGCGCGAGACAGAGCACGTCACCCCGCACCCGCGTGAACAGCCCGCGATCCATGACCTCACCGAGCACCCGCGGGCCGACCTTGTCCGCCGGGTCGAAGGTCTGGCGGCTGTCGCGATCGCGGACCAGCTCCACCGCCGCCATAAGACCGAGGCCGCGCACCTCGCCGACGTTGGGGTGATCGCCGATCGCCTCACGCAGGCCGCCGATCAGGCGCTCGCCCTTGCGCGCCGCCTGGGCGGGGAAATCCTCGCCCTCGACGATGTCGAGCATCGCCAGCGCGACCGCACAGCCGACCGGGTGGGCACTGTAGGTGTAGGCATGCATCCAGGGGGTGTCCGCCTGGGCGAGGGTCGCGGCTATCTCGTCGCTAATGCCGATACCGCCGAGCGGGAAGTAGCCCGATGTCACCGCCTTGGCGAACTGGATAAGGTCCGGTTTCACGCCCCAGTGCTCCATGCCGAACATCCGGCCGGTGCGCCCGAAGCCGGTAATCACCTCGTCGGCGACCAGCAGCACGTCGTAGGCGTCGCAGATCTCGCGGATCCGCGGGAAGTAGTCGTCCGGCGGCACGATCACGCCGCCGGCGCCCTGCACCGGCTCGGCGATGAACATCGCCACGGTCTCCGGGCCCTCGCGCAGGATCGCCTGCTCCAGCTCGTTGGCCGCGGCCACCCCCGGAGAGACACCCGCGGGGGCGTCGTAGAAGTAGGGGTACGGCGAGGGGATGTGCACGAAGCCCGGCACCCGGGGCTCGAACAGGCCCCAGTACGGCGCCATGCCGGTGGCGGACATGGCCGCCAGGGTCACACCATGATAGCCCCACTGGCGGGCGATCACCTTGGTCTTCTCCGGTCGACCCTTCATCTTCCAGTACGAGCGCGCCATCTTGAAGTTGCTGTCGCTCGCCTCGCCCCCGCCGGAGGTGAAGAAGAAGCGGTTGATACCCTCGGCGGTGATGCCGGCGAGGCGCTCACCCAGCTCGATGGCCCGCTCGTTGGTGCTCCCGGAGTAGCCGGACGCATAGGGCAGGCGCATCATCTGTGCGCTCGCGGCATCCACCAGCTCCCGGCGGCCATGCCCCGCGGAGACGTTCCACAGCCCGGAGAGGCCGTCGATGAAGCGCCGGCCGTCCGCGTCCGTGAGCCAGGCGCCCTCGCCGCTCACCCACACGCGCCCGCCCTGATGGGCGGCGTTGTGCTGCAGCGGATGAACCAGGTGGGCGAGATCGCGCTCGATGAGCGCAGCGTTGCCGTCGGTAGCCATGCAATACCCTCACTGTTGTCTGTCTGGGATCGGATTACTCCCGCATGTTAGACCTCATCGGCGATCGGGGCACCCTCGGGGGAGCGAACGAAGGGAAGGGCGGGGAACAAGAGCCCCGGTTCGCCGGTCCACGTACATGTTGCGCCCGCCCGTGCACGGCACGGACGGACCGACGTCGACCCAGGTCTCTCGGCAACAAACGCAACAGAGGCGTACCCATGAAGCGACTCAAAACACTCACTGCCGCACTACTTATGGGCGTGGCCACCGTGGTCATGCAGCCCGCGTTCGCCGCCCTGCCCGATGCGGGTGGCAGCGAATCCGGCATGCCCACCCTCGCCCCGCTCGTGCAGAAGGTCTCGCCCGCCGTGGTGAACGTCTCCACCCGGGGCACGATCGAGACCGAACAGAACCCCCTGATGCAGGACCCCTTCTTCCGCCGTTTCTTCGGCGACCAGATGCCCCAGCAGCAGCGCGAGGTCCGCGCCCTGGGCTCGGGCGTGATCGTCAACGCGGATAAGGGCTACATCCTCACCAATAACCACGTGATCGCCAATGCGGACGAGATCACCGTGGGCACCACCGACGACCGCCAGTTCAAGGCCAAGGTCATCGGCGCGGACCCGGAGACGGATATCGCCGTCATCCAGATCGACGCCGACAACCTCACCCAGGTGAAGATGGGCGACTCCAGCACACTGCGCACCGGCGACTACGTCGTCGCGCTGGGTAACCCATTCGGCCTGGAACACACGGTGACCAGCGGCATCGTCAGCGGCCTCGGCCGCAGCCTGTCCGGGCAGATCCGCGACACCCGCATCCAGGACTTCATCCAGACGGACGCCTCGATCAACCCCGGCAACTCCGGCGGCGCACTGGTCAACCTCAAGGGCGAGCTGGTCGGCATCAACACCGCCATCCTCTCGCGTAGCGGCGGCAACATCGGCATCGGCTTCGCCGTCCCGATCAACCTGGCCAGCCAGGTCATGGACCAGCTCATCAAGTACGGCGAGGTCCACCGCGGTGTGCTCGGCGTGCGCGTGCAGGACGTCACGCCGGACATCGCCGAGGCGATGGGGCTCGATGACCGTCACGGTGCGCTGATCTCCCAGGTCAGCCCGGACTCCGCCGCCGAGAAGGCCGGTCTGAAGGCCGGTGACGTGGTCACCGAGGTGGACGGCAAGCCCATTGGTGACGCCGCGGAACTCGCCAAGGTCATCGGCCTGCGCGAGGTCGGCGAGCAGGTGAAGCTGACCGTCGTGCGCGACGGCGAGACCCAGACCATCAAGGCCAAGGTGGGCAAGCGCCCCGATGAGGCGACGCAGGCCACCGTCGAGGGTGGTCCGCTGGAGGGCATCCAGGTCGGCGAGCTGGACGAGCGCTCCAAGCTCTACGGTCAGGTCGAGGGCGTTCTCGTCACCGGCGTCAGCCGCGACGCCCCCGCCGCCGGCACGCTGCAGCCCGGCGACGTCATCACCTCCGTGAATCGTCAGCCGGTGACCTCCGTGGCGGAGTTCAACCGCGCCGCGTCGGGCAAGGACAAACTCCTGCTGCACGTGCGCCGTGGCAACGCCGCACTGTTCGTCGTGCTGCGCTGACGACGCCACCGGGGCCGCCGCCGGCGGCCCCGGTTATCCGCGGTAGCGCGCCACGGCCACGCGCAGCGCCGCGATCACGCCCAGCGCCAGGGCGATCCCGCCCAGCGTCCACGCCACCCCACTGAAGCTCTCTGCACGCACCAGCGAGGCGAGCTGGCTGCCCAGCACCGTCATCGCCAGCACCCCGGGCAGGATGCCGACCAGCGTGCCCAGCATGTAGTCGCGGAAGCGCAGGTGAAAGGCACCGGCGACCATGTTGGTCACCGTGAACGGCGCCAGCGGCAACAGCGAGATGACGATCATCGTACGCACGCCCCGGGCCGACAGCGCCGAGGCCAGCGCATTGAGCCGCCGGCCGCCGTGGCGCACCACCGCCTCGCGGCCCATGTAGCGCCCGATCCAGTAGGTCGCCGCCGCGGCGAGCAGCGTGCCCGCAACGGCGTAGAAGGACCCCGTGAACGCCCCGAAGATAAGCCCGGTAGCCGTCACCATAACGCTCAGCGGAAACACCACGAGCGAGGCCAGCACGTAGGCAAGCAGCACCAGCGGCGGCATCCAGCGGCTGTCACCGAGGGCGGTGACCCAGCGCAGCCAGTCCTCCAGGACCGCTACGGTGATGACCTCCTTCAGCGCGAGCCACTGCCAGAGTCCGGCAAGCAACCCCAGCGTCAGCAAAAACGCCAGGACCAGCCACAGTCGTCTCGGCAAGACACATCTCCCTTGTCCACGGGCACGGTGCAGCCGTCACCCGGCGCGCCGGCGCCCGACGTTCACGGCGGCGGACGCGACCCTGGCAGCGGCGTCCGCTGACCACACGGCGGATTCTCTCACGTCGCACGGCGGCACGCCGGACGCGGCCGGCCGGCCAGGCGAAGCCCGTCGCGCATGTTGAGCCCCATGAGCGTGAGATTCACCGCCCCGGCGAGGAGTTCCAGCGCCTGTACGGCAAAGAAGGTCCCGTCCAGCATTCCCACCGAAGCCCGCATCTGCAGGAACACGGCACAGGGCACGAGCACCAGCACCCCGTTGGC
>NZ_WNXE01000230.1:0-3335 GCF_010993615.1 Arhodomonas sp. KWT
CGGGCGTCGACGCGCCCGGGCGTGTCGGTGGCCCGGAACGAGGCGGAGCCCGCCTGTATCCCGTGGCTGTCGCGCAGTCCGGCGAGCCAGGGCACGAGGCCGTCGAAGGCGGCGCCGTCGAGGCTGACGCGGACCTCCGCGTCGCCGGCGGGCTCGATCCGCTCCAGTGCCTCGCCGAGGCCGGCCTGCCGGGCGCTCTCCTCGACGACGACGTAGACCGCCCGCGGGTCCGTCTGCTCGGGCCCCACGGCCTGCCGGCGCTGCCGCAACGCCTCCGCCTCGCTGGCGTGTGCGCGCATCCACGCCAGATCGGTCTCGGCAGCGGCCAGGCGGTCGTGCAGTGCCGGCGCCGCCTGGCGTGGCGGCAGCCAGAGGCCGAAGAACCAGGCGATCACGGCGAGGGCGACGGCGCCGGCGATCAGGGTGCGCCGCTCGCGCGGGGCGAGCTCGTGCCACCAGCGCCTCATGAGCCCGCCTCCACGTGCAGCCGGCCGCTGACGCCGTCCGCCTCGCGGGTGACGTTGCGCATCTCGACGGTGAGCCCGGCATCGGCAAGGCGCCGCTCCAGGGCATCGACCCCGGCGAGCTCGTCGGTCCGCACCGCGATCTCGGCACCGTTCTCGCCCCAGCTCAGGCCGGTCAGCCGCACCGGCCCCATCAGCGGCGCGACGCGGGTGAGCAGGGGCAGCAGGCCCGTCTCATCGCTGCCGCCGCCGCGCAGGGCCGCGAGCCGGCTCTCCATCTGCCGGCGCGGGTAGACCGGCGTGCCCGCGTCCGGAAAAGTGGCACGGAAGAGCGAAGCGATATCGGTCTCCGTTGCCGCGATTGCCTGTTCCAGGCGCCACTGCACCAACCATGCCCGTGCCGTATCCGCCGCCACCACCAGCGCGAGCAGGATCGCCGCCGTGCGCCATGTCCGCCAGTGCCGCCGCCACTGACCGGCGCCGCCGGCGTCCACCGGCCGTAGCCCGATGGCGTGGCGGGTGTCGAGGTTCTCGGCGAGCAGGGCGGGGACGTCGGTGACCGTGTGGCGCTCCGCCTCCGGCGCCACCTCCGGCAGGGGCAGTGCCGCACCGGGGGTGAGATAGGCCACCAGCCGCGGTGGGGCGTCATCGCCGGCCTCGCTCAGGGCGGCTTCCAGGAACAGCGCGAGGACGTCGCTCTCGCACGAGAAGCCGGTCTGCACGCCGGTGCGTACCAGCGCCCGGTCGCCGGCGACCAGTATCGTCCACGCGTGCTCGTGGCGGGGCAGGGCGAGGTAGTCCGGGTAGATCTCCTCGGCATGGACGCCGGCCCGGGCGAGCCGCTCCTCCCAGGCCTGGAGGGTGCGTGCGGCGACCACGGCGACGTGGACCTCGCCGGCGGCATTGCGCTCACCGAGCAGGAAGTGCAACGCCTCCACGTCCTCGCTGAGCTGATCCTCCATCGCCCACGGCACGGCCTGGGCCATGCGCTGGCGGCTGCGCACGGGCATGGCCACCCGGGTGGTGAGCACCGCGGTGCCGGGCGCGAGGGCGTAGACACGCCGTGAGCGCGCCAGGGCGGCGGGCTCATCCTCTGGCCCTGCCCCGGTCAGCCGGCCCTGAGCGTCGAGGCAGCGTGCGGCCAGGGGCGCGTCCGCGTCGGTGGCGATTTGGACGATCAATCGCGGGCGCATTCGCCTGACCTTCCGTTAGAGCGAATCCCTTTATCCGTATTGTCACCGAAAACCCGGGGAGCGCCAACGTTCACGGCGGCGTCTCGCCGCGGTAGATCACCTCGATCGGTCCGTCCGTCGTGCGGTGTATCACCGAGTAGTGCGTGGCGTTAACGCGGCCCAGCGAGACCCGGGCGGTCACCAGGAAATAGTCGCTGTCGACCCTCAGCCAGGTCCGTGGCAGCTCCGGCTGCGCCAGTGAGGGGGCGAGCTGCAGGGCCGCCTCGACGCTGGTGAGGGTGGTGTCCCTGCGGCCAGCGACGAGGGCACGAACGTCGCTGGCGGCGACGTCCGGGTGCAGGGCGAGCAGCAGCTCCGGCGGTGCGGTGTTGAGGTTGATGCCTGCGGCCTCGACGGGCAGGGCGGTGACCCGGCCGCGCAGCGCGGCGAGGACGGCGTCGTCGACGCCGCGGATCAGGCGCAGCCCGGAGGTGCCGGCCAGTGGGGCGTTGGCGGCGCGGTAGGCCGGTTGCCGGCGGGTGTAGAAGTCGTCCTCGGCACCGCCGGGAAAGCGGGGCTGGAGGTCGTCGTCGATCCAGTCCGCGATCGCCGGCGCGATGCCCGCCGCCGGCGCGGCGGGCACGGCCGTCCCCACCAGGCGCTCCAGCGCGGCGGCGGCCAGGCGGCGACGCTGCCCGTCGCTGGCGGCGAGGGCATTGAGGTTGAGCCGGCCCTGGAGGTCCTCGATGGTCACGGTAATGGTCGCGCCGCCCTCGTTCACCGGTGGGAGCTCGCCGTACCAGGCGTCGCCGGCGCCGTCGGCATCGTTGTCGCTGCGGTCGCGGGCGAGGATGTCGATGGCTACCGCCTCGGCGGCGAGGGCGTACTGCCAGGCCTGGCCGGCGGCGATGACGTTCTGCGTGCGACGGATCGCGATGTGGCCCTGCCACAGCAGCGCGGTGGCCGCGGTGGTCGCCAGTGCGGTGATCAGCATCGCGGTGATCAGGGCCACGCCCCGTTGCCGGTGCCGCCGGGTCCTCATGGCAGCAGGAACACCCGGCGGAGGACGCCGTAGTCGGGGTGGCGCAGGCGTATGGCGACGGCGCGCGGCAGCACCGGGACCTCGGTGTCGGCGCTGGCCGGCGGTGGCCACGTCGCCCGCCAGTCGTCGAGCAGGAAGCGGAAACGGACCTCGGTGACCCCGTCGAGGAGGACCGTCCGTGCCACCTGCGGCTCATAGGGGCTGTCCACCATCGTGTGGCGCTCGCGTACCAGGGCACCGTCGCGCACCGCGTAGGCGATGCGCTCGAAGTGGCTGCGCCGGCGTCCCAGCGGGTTGGGGCGGCCCCCGTGCACGAGCATGAGGGTCTCGTCGTCGGCGTGCAGCGGCACCTGCGGGTCGCCGCGGCGGTCGCGGTAGCCCCTGAGCGGGGTGGCGCTGCGGAAATCCCGAGCCATGACGGTGAACGCCGTCTGCACCGAGGCCAGGCGGGCGGTCTCGGTATCGACGCGTTCGCGGGTGTCCATCACCGTGGTGAGCCCGCCGTAGGCGATCACCGAGACCACCGCGAAGATCGCCACCGCCACCAGCAGCTCGATCAGGGTGAAGCCGCCGCCCCGGGTCACGGCTGCAGCCCCGGATCGCGGAGCACGCCCTGCAGCGTCGTTACCGTGCGTTGCGGGTCGGCGGGGGCGGCCA
>NZ_WNXE01000231.1:0-3330 GCF_010993615.1 Arhodomonas sp. KWT
AGCCGGGACATCGGTCACCATGCTTTCCGGACCACTGCTCGACAGACGCTACCGCCATCTCTTCGCGGCCCAGGTTACCGCCCTGCGGGCACAGGGCTGACGACGATCGCACTCGCGCTCCTCCGTGATCGATCTCCATCACCGGGAATGGGCCGCGGCGGCGGGGCCCCGTCGCCTCGTGACACTGCCAGGGCTGGTCAGTCGAGCGATATCACCTGGTTGCGGCCGGAGCGTTTGGCCTGCAGAAGCGACTCGTCGGCCCGTTCGGTGAGGTCATGCAGCCGGGAGTCCGCTTTCGATGACCCTGTCACGCCGATGCTGACGGTGACGCCGCATTCCCGCTCGACCGCGTTGCGGATGCGCTCGGCGACGTGCCCGGCGTCGCCGGTATCCGTACCGGGCAGCGCCACGATGAACTCGTCGCCACCGTAACGGCCGAGCAGATCGACCTGGCGAAGGTGGCTGCGCAGGGTGGTGGTCACCTGCCTGAGGCGTTCATCGCCGGCGGTGTGACCCTGCTTGTCGTTGACCGTTTTGAAGTCGTCCAGATCCACCATAAGGAGCGTCAGCGGATGATTGTGGCGTCTGGCGTTCTGGAGTTCGTGCTCGACGAGTAGCTCGAGACTGCGCCGGTTGTGCGCGCCGGTAAGGTGGTCGCGGGTCGCAAGGTGCTCCAGCTCCGAGTTCAGCGTGTTCAGGCGGTCGATGGCCTGCCGAAGCTCGGCGGTACGCTCTTCCACGCGGGCTTCCAGTGCCTGGTTCTGGCGCTCCAGTTCCTGATGCGCGAGGCGCAGCTGCGTGATGTTCTGCGAGATGCCGAAGAGATGGCTGATCCGGCCGGCGCCGTCACGCAGCGGCACCAGCAACGTCAGCCAGCTCCCGTTGCGCTGTACGCCGGACGGATCGAAATAGGTGACGTCGCTCTCCTCGTAGCGGATCGGCTCCGCGCGTTCCAGGCACTCCCGGTAGTTGCCGATGACCCGCTCGGCGGTCGCATCGGGCAGGAACTCGCGAAGCGATTTGCCTTCGCACCAGGCACCGAGCGTGGTGGCTTCCGCCGGATTGATCGCCTCGATCACGAAGTCGTCGGTGGCCTCCATCACTCGGATGAGGAACATGTTTTCCGGGAAATTCTCCCAGACAGCCTGGAACAGCGAGGCGTCCCCGGGTTGCCTGAGCTGCAGAAGGCGATCGATGGGCGTCTCCGCCATATGCAAGACCCTGTTCCGAATGTGCCGCACGTGTTGGTGTTGGGCTGAGGATACATCAGGTCCCTGATCGAGTGAGCGTCGTCGCGGTCGCAGCGGAACTGCCTTGTGTGATGCCCGTTTGCGGCCGGGCCGGGCGAGTAGGGCAGGTTGGTAATCCGGATACCGACGGGGGATCGACGGGGCCACGGAGGCGTTCATGACAACCGCGGAGGCGCGTGATCGCACTCCCCCGACGTCCAGGAGGCCCACAGGTGGTAGGCTCGAGGGGGTGGGAAATGCGTCGTCCGCGTCTGCAGCCCCGTGGGCGCACGCGTACACGCACGCGGCACTGAGTGGGGGATCACATGGCATCACTCCTCGAGGCGATCGGATCGGCCGCTTACCTGGCTGCGGCCATGGGCTGGGAGGTGCTGTGGGGGCTGGTTCTCGGCTTCCTGCTGTCAGCAGCGGTGGACGTCTTGGTGTCCAAGGCCGAGCTCCAGCGCATGCTCCCGGACGACTCCGCCCGCTCGGTGACCCGCGCCTCCGTCGTTGGCGCCGCATCGTCGTCCTGCTCGTACGCCGCCGTCGCGATCGCCCGGTCCATCTTCCGCAAGGGCGGTGACTTCACCGCCGCGATGGCCTTCCAGTTCGCCTCGACGAACCTCGTCATCGAGCTCGGCGTGTTGCTGGTCGTGCTCATGGGCTGGAGCTTCGGCGCGGCGGAGTTCATCGGCGGCCCCATCATGATCGCGCTGCTCGTGCTCATGTTCCGCAGGCTCCTTCGTCCATCCCTGGTGGACGAGGCCCGCCGCCAGGCGAAGAAGGGCCTTAGCGGGAGCATGGAGGGCCACGCCGGCATGGCCACCATGGCGAAGGAGGGCACCTGGCGCGAACGTCTCACCTCGGCCGAGGGGTGGACCGCGATCAGCCACTACTTCGTGATGAACTGGTCGATGCTCTGGAAGGACATCGGCGTCGGCCTCGTGGTATCGGGCACGCTGGGCGCGCTGGTGCCGGACGCCTTCTGGCATGCCGCGTTCTTCACCGACGACCCGGTGCTCTCCACGCTGTGGGGGCCCATCATCGGGCCGCTCATCGCGGTGGCGTCGTTCACCTGTTCCATCGGCAACGTGCCCCTCGCCGCCGTGCTCTGGAACGGGGGCATCAGCTTCGGCGGCGTGGTCGCGTTCATCTTCGGCGACCTGATCATACTGCCGATCCTCAACATCTACCGGAAATACTATGGCCTGCGGATGGCCGTGTTCCTGGCGGTGGTGTTCTATGTCGCCATGGTGATCTCGGCGATCGCCGTGGAGCTGCTGTTCGGCGGCATCGGGTGGATCCCCGCGGAGCGAAACGCCAATGTGGGCACCGCCGCGTTCTCGCTTAACTACACGACGGTCCTGAACGTCATCGCGCTAGTTGTCGCGGGCGGGCTGTATCTGCGCTACCGCCACACCGGCGGCCCGGAAATGATGCGTGCGATGGAGCAGGGCGGCGAGCATGATCACCACCATGCGCACGGGCACTGACGGGGCGGGGGGACACCCGGCGCTGTCGGTCAGGTGGTCGACTGCCGCAATGCGTGTGTTCAGATTCGGGGCGCCGTTTCCGTGAATTCCCGGGCAGCCCGCCCCGTTGCCCAGGGATGTCTGGTTTTCACTGCGCGGATCTGAGTGCGTCAACCACGCGTTCACCCATCGAAGTGGCCGCTTCGGCGCTATCGAATTCCACGGAGAGGGTCTTGCCGTTATCGAGCATCAGGCCGACCTCGTGCCCGGAGCGGCTGGTCACCCTCACGCTCGCGATGTGCGCCGGGCTGATAGCGGTGAAATCACCTTCATTCGCATTCGGGCTGTGGTAGTAAACCATCCCCTCGTCAACCTCCAATGACCCGCCGCTGGCCGCAAGCGTGGCTACCGGGATAGCGGTGAGCGCAATTGAAGCGGCAAGCGCGAATTGATACGTCATAGATTCAGCCTTCTTATTTGTCAGAGGGATCGCCTCGGGAGGCTCATCATAGCAGGCCGTTAAACGGCAGCGATCGAATCCCGGATGCGTGCACCGCCTTCCGGATGGAGCCGATGTGGGGCCCTGGCGCCAGTTCTTGAGCGCCGAAGTGCTGAGTCGTCATGGT
>NZ_WNXE01000232.1:0-1836 GCF_010993615.1 Arhodomonas sp. KWT
CGGCCAGTGGCAGTTCTGGATCGACCGCGGCGGCACCTTCACCGACGTCATCGGTCGTCGCCCGGACGGGACCGTGCTCACCCGCAAGGTCCTCTCGGAGAACCCGGAGCGCTATCGCGACGCCGCCCTGCAGGGCATCCGCGAGCTGCTCGGTCTCGCCGACGGCGCACCGATCCCTGCGGATCAGCTCGAACACGTGAAGATGGGCACCACCGTGGCCACCAACGCGCTGCTCGAGCGCGACGGCGAGCGCACCCTGCTCGCCGTCACCCGCGGCTTCCACGACGCACTGCGCATCGGCTACCAGTCGCGCCCGGACATCTTCGCCCAGCACATCGAGCTGCCGGAGCTGCTCTACGAGCGCGTGGTGGAGATCGACGAGCGCCTGGGTGCGGACGGCGAGGTGATCGAGCCCCTGGACGAGGCCGCGGCGCGGCAGGCGCTGCAGGCGGCCTACGACGACGGCATCCGCGCGATCGCGATCTGCCTGGTCCACGGCTACCGCTACACCGACCACGAGGCGCGGCTCGCCGCGATCGCCGGGGAGATCGGCTTCACCCAGGTGTCGGTCTCCCACCGCGTGAGCCCGCTGATGCGCCTGGTCGGGCGTGGCGACACCACGGTGGTCGACGCCTACCTCTCGCCGATCCTGCGCCGCTACGCCGACCAGGTCGCCGGCGAGCTCGGCGACACCCGGCTGATGTTCATGAAATCCGATGGCGGGCTCACCGAGCACCGCTACTTCGAGGGCAAGGACGCCATCCTCTCCGGCCCCGCCGGGGGCATCGTCGGCTGCGTGCGCACCGCGGCGATGGCGGGTTACGAGCGCGTCATCGGCTTCGACATGGGCGGCACCTCCACGGACGTCTCCCACTACGCCGGCGAGTACGAGCGCAGCTTCGAGACCGTGATCGCCGGCATCCGCATGCGCGTGCCGATGCTCCAGATCCACACCGTCGCCGCCGGCGGCGGCTCCATCTGCCACTTCGACGGCAGCCGCTACCGGGTGGGGCCGGACTCCGCCGGCGCCGACCCGGGCCCGGCGTGCTACCGCCGGGGCGGGCCGCTCACGGTCACCGACTGCAACGTCATGCTCGGCAAGCTCCAGCCCGAGTTCTTCCCGCGGGTCTTCGGCCCCGAGGCGGACCGGCCCCTGGACGCCGCCGTCGTCCACGAGCGCTTCGCCGAACTGGCCGCGGCGATCCGCGAGGCCACCGGCGACGAGCGCAGCCCGGCGGCGGTGGCCGAGGGCTTCCTGCGCATCGCCGTGGAGAACATGGCCAACGCCATCAAGGAGATCTCGGTGCAGCGCGGCCACGACGTGACCGGCTACACCCTCAACTGCTTCGGCGGTGCCGGTGGCCAGCACGCCTGCCTGGTCGCCGACGCCCTGGGCATGACCCGGGTGCTGATCCACCCCCACGCCGGGGTGCTCTCCGCCTACGGAATGGGGCTCGCCGACCTCACCACCGTGCGCGAGATGCCCGTGGACGCCCCCCTGGACGACGCACTCGCGGCCCGCGTGGCCGCCGAGCTGGACCGCCTCGCCGAGGACGGGCTGGCGGAGCTCGCCGATCAGGGCTGCCCGCGGGAGCGGGTGAGCATGCGCCGGCGCCTGCACGCCAAGTACGAGGGCACCGACACCACCCTGGAGGTGGACCTGGACGACGCGGAGCGCAGCCGCGCCGCCTTCGAGGCGGAACACCGCCAGCAGTTCGGCTTCGTCATGCCCCACAAGCGGCTGGTGGTGGCCGCCGCGACCGTGGACCTCACCGGCGAGAGCGGCGCCCTGGACGACGAGACCCCGGTGGCCGGACGCGGCTCCGGCGCCCCCGA
>NZ_WNXE01000232.1:1933-3308 GCF_010993615.1 Arhodomonas sp. KWT
GAGGCCCTGGCCACGGTGACCACCCACATGGCCGGCGAGGACCACGAGACCCCGGTCCACGACCGCGAGGCCCTGCTGCCGGGGGACCGCATCGCCGGTCCCGCGGTCATCCGCGACCCGGTCTCCACCATCGTGGTCGAGCCGGGCTGGGCGATCACCGTCTCGCCGCGCAACCACGTGGTCATGGAACGCGTGGAGGCCCGGCCGCAGCGGGTGGCCGTGGGCACCGACGTGGACCCGGTGATGCTCGAGGTCTTCAACAACCTGTTCATGTCCGTCGCCGAGCAGATGGGCGTGACCCTGCGCAAGACCGCCTACTCCGCCAACATCAAGGAGCGGCTGGACTTCTCCTGCGCGGTCTTCGACCCGGAGGCGAACCTGGTCGCCAACGCCCCCCACGTGCCCGTGCACCTGGGCTCCATGGGCGAGAGCGTGCGCGCCATCGTCGATCGCCGCCGCGAGAGCATGCGCCCCGGCGACGTGTTCATGCTGAACGATCCCTACCACGGCGGCACCCACCTGCCCGACATCACCGTGGTCACCCCGGTATTCGACGACGCCGGCGCGCGGGTGCTGTTCTACATCGCCTCCCGTGCCCATCACGCCGACGTCGGCGGCATCACCCCCGGGTCCATGCCGCCGGACAGCCGTCGCATCGACGAGGAGGGGGTGCTCATCGACAACTTCCACCTCGTCGACGCCGGCAGCTTCCGTGAGGCGGCCGTGCGCGAGCTGCTCACCGGCGGCGACCATCCGGTCCGCGACGTCGAGCAGAACCTCAACGACCTGCGCGCGCAGATCGCCGCCAACGAGAAGGGCGCCCGGGAGCTGCGGGGCATGATCGCGCAGTTCGGCCTGGAGGTCGTGCACGCCTACATGCACCACGTCCAGGACAACGCCGAGGAGCAGGTGCGCCGGGTGATCGACGTGCTCGAGGACTGCCGCTACGAGCTACCCATGGACAACGGCACTGCCGTGCGCGTGGCGGTGACCGTCGACCGCACCGCTCGTACCGCGCGGGTGGACTTCACCGGCACCGACGACGCCCAGGCGAGCAACTTCAACGCCCCGGTGGCGGTGACGCGGGCCGCCGTGCTCTACGTCCTGCGCACCCTGGTCGCCGACGACATCCCGCTCAACGACGGCTGCCTCAAGCCCGTGGAGCTGGTCATCCCGGAGGGCAGCCTGCTCAATCCGCGCTTCCCCGCCGCAGTGGTCGCCGGCAACGTCGAGGTCAGCCAGGTGGTGACCAACGCCCTCTACCTGGCACTGGGCCGCCAGGCCGCCGCCCAGGGCACCATGAACAACCTGACCTTCGGCAACGACCGCTACCAGCACTACGAAACCCTGTGCGGCGGTACCGGCGCGGGCCCGG
>NZ_WNXE01000233.1:0-3265 GCF_010993615.1 Arhodomonas sp. KWT
AAGGCTGAGCCAGCAGATTTACAGTCTGCCCCCGTTGACCGCTTGGGTATCCCTCCAAATTGTCATTCCCTGCCGCCTGACCCGCCTGGGCGGAATCATCGCGACAGGTCGCGAAATTCTACATACTGGGCGGATAGCGTCAACCCCCGGCGTAACCCGAGCGAAGAGGAGGGCAACATGCCACACCGTCTCCTTCGCGCCATGGTCCTTGTGGTGGTCGCCGCCACGGCCCAGTCCTGCCGGAGCGCGACCGAGCACGGCCTCGCCCGGCTGAACCTCCCGGAGGGCTTCACCGCCGGCGTCTACAGTGCCGAAGTGCCCGGCGCCCGCAGCCTTGCGCTGGGGGCGCAGGGCACGGTATTCGTCGGCTCCCGGGGCGCCGGGAACGTCTACGCGCTGTGCGACACGGACGGCGACGGGCGCGCCGACCACCGCCACCTGCTTATCGAGGGCTCGCCGGACTCCCCCAACGGGGTGGCGTTTCTCGACGGCGACCTCTACGTCGCCTTCACCGACCGCATCGCCCGCCTGCCGGCGATCGAGTCGCGGCTCGACGACCCGCCCGCTCCGCAGACCGTCGTCCGGCTGCCCCGCTACGATCACCACGGCTGGCGCTACCTTGCCGCCGGACCGGACGGTGCGCTGTACGTGGGCCTGGGCGCGCCCTGCAACGTCTGCGAACGCTACGGCGAAATCTGGCGCATCGACCCGGACAACGGCGAACACACGGTGATCGCCCGGGGCGTGCGCAACACCGTCGGCTTCGACTGGTCACCGCAGACCGGCACCCTCTGGTTCACCGACAACGGCCGCGACATGCTCGGCGACAACCGCCCGCCGGACGAGCTCAACCGCCTCACCGGCGAGCGCACGCACTTCGGCTTCCCGTACTGCCACGGCGGCGACATCCCCGATCCGGAATACGGTTCGCCGGACGCGTGTGCCCGCTACGTCCCGCCGGTGCAACGCCTCGGCCCCCACGTCGCGGCGCTGGGCATGCGCTTCTATGACGGTGACGCCTTTCCCGCCGACTACCGCGGCGACATCCTTATCGCCGAGCACGGCTCCTGGAACCGCAGCGAGCGCATCGGTTACCGCCTCATGCGAGTCGACCCCGAGGCGGCGCTGGCCGGGACCGGCGACGCCTACCGGCCGTTCGTCACCGGCTGGCTGACGGACAGCGGAGAGATCTGGGGCCGACCGGTGGACGTCCTGGTCCTGCCGAGCGGCGCCCTGCTGGTCTCCGACGACTACCGCGGCGCGGTCTATCATATCGACTACGGCCCCCCGGGCTGACGCCGTACCGCGTCGCGCCCGCCGGCCGAAGCAAGGCACAGGGAGGCGGCGCGGCCATGGCCATCGACCTCGAAGTGAACGGCGTCGCCCGGCGCTACGACGGCCCGCCGGAGCGTCCGCTGCTGTGGTACCTGCGCGAGGACCTCGGCCTCACCGGGACGAAATTCGGCTGCGGCGTCGCCCTCTGCGGCGCCTGCCTGGTACTCGTCGGTGACGCGGCGGTACCGGCCTGCCGTACCGCTATGGGCGGCCTGCACGGCACCGCCGTCACCACCATCGAGGGCCTCGCCGCCCGGGACGACCCGGTCATCGCCGCTTGGCGCGACGCCCAGGTCCCACAGTGCGGCTACTGCCAGCCCGGCCAGGTGATCGCCGCCACCGCACTGCTGCGGACCACCCCGCGGCCCAGTCCCACGCAGACCGAGGCGGCCATGGACCGGGTGCTCTGCCGCTGCGGCACCTACCAGCGGGCACGCCGGGCGCTTGCCGCGCTCACCGGCGGACGCCATGGCTGATGGGAAGTTCAGCCCCACGCGCCGCCGCCTGATCGTCGGCGCCCTCGCCGCCGGCGCCGGCCTGTATGTGGCCGCCCGCCTGGCCGGCTCACGGGATACCACCGCGGGAAACGGCGCCATGAGCGACACCGGCTACACCGACACCTGGGTGGAAATCCGCACCGACGGCCGCATCGTGCTGCGCCTCACCGAGGCCGAGATGGGCCAGGGCGTGACCACGTCGCTGCCCCTGCTTGTCGCCGAGGAGCTCGCCGTCGCTCCGGACACCATCGAGCTCGCGCCCGCGCCCCTCACCTCCGTCTACGGCGAGCAGACCACCGGCGGCAGCACCAGCATCCGCGAGGCCTGGCCGGTGCTGCGTCGGAGTGCGGCCACGGCGCGAGTGCAACTGGTTGCCGCCGCCGCGGCCCGCTGGGGCGTCGATGACGCCGACTGCCGCGCCGCGGACGGCCGCGTCCATCACGGCCCCAGCGGCCGCAGCCTGGCCTACGGCGCCCTCGCGCTCGACGCGGCCCGGCTCGAACCGCCCGCCGAGGTCGCGCTCACCGAACCGGGGGAATGGCGCTGGATCGGCCACTCCCCACCCCGGCGGGACGTTCCGGCGAAGCTCACCGGGGAGGCCGTGTTCGGCATCGACATCGACCGGCCGGGTGCGCTGGTCGCCACCGTCGCCCACCCGCCAGCCCCTGGCCGGGAACCGGTCCGGATGGACACTGGGGCCGCCCGCGCCGTGGCGGGGGTCCATGACGTGGTCCCGCTGTCGGGCGGTGCCGTGGCGGTGGTCGCCGACGGCTACTGGGCCGCCCGGCGCGGCCTCGACGCACTGGCCCCGGAGTGGCCGCCCGCCCGCCTGCCGGACGACGCGGCGATCGCCGCCACCCTGGACGCAGCGCTGGACACGGACATGCCCACCGCCTGGCGACGCGGCACCCCGACCGACGAGCACGTCACCGGGGACACCCTGGTGAGCGCGCGCTACCGGCTCCCACTACAGGCCCACGCCTGCCTCGAGCCGCCGAACGCCACCGCCGCAGCGGGCGACGACGGGATCGAGGTCTGGACGGGGACCCAGTCGCGCAGCCGCGCCCGGGACAGCGCCGTCGCCGCGGCCCGGGGCAGCGGCCCGGGGGCCCTGATCGCCCGCGTGGTGAACCGTCTGGGCCTCGCCGCCGGAAACAACGTTACCGTGCACGGCACACTGATCGGCGGTGGCTTCGGCCGCCGACTGGAGCAGGACTACGTCACCGAGGCGGTGGCGCTGAGCCGCACCGTGGGCGCGCCGGTCAAGGTGATCTGGTCCCGCGAGGAGGACCTCCGGCACGACGTCTACCGGCCCCCGAGCCACCACCTCCTGGAGGCCCGCCTCGGCGCGGACGGGCTGCCGCAATCGTGGCATCACCGGATCGCCGCCCCCTCGGTAGTGGAATCGCTGTGGCCCGGCAGCGTCACCGACG
>NZ_WNXE01000234.1:0-3257 GCF_010993615.1 Arhodomonas sp. KWT
GGCTGCGGGACGCGCTTCGAGTTCGAGTGCTACGACGTCGGCCACCTGTTCACCCTCGCCCATTTCCTCGACCGGGGGCTGGTGCGGCCGCCGCTGTTCGTGCAGTTCGTGCTCGGCATCCTCGGCGGCATCGGCGCGGACCCCGACCAGCTCGCGCACATGAAGCGCACCGCGGACCGGCTGTTCGGCGACGACTACCGCTTCTCCGTGCTGGGGGCGGGCCGCCACCAGCTCCCGCTCGCGAGCATGGGCGCGGCCATGGGGGGCAACGTGCGCGTGGGCCTGGAGGACAACCTCTTCCTCGACCGCGGCGTGCTCGCGCCCTCCAACGCCGCCCAGGTCGAGCGCATCCGCCAGGTGCTCGACGGGCTCGGCCTGGAGATCGCCACGCCGGCGGAGGCCCGGGAGATGCTCGCGCTCAAGGGCGCCGATCGCGTGGCCTTCTGACCGGCCGCCCCCTTTCGGCCGCCCCCCGGCCGACTGTTAGACTGATCGTTCTATACAGTTAGGACGGGGGGCGCGGCATGACCGTCAGCAAACGAGACGCCCTGCTCGACACCGCCGAGCGGCTGTTCTACACGGAGGGCTTCCACGCCACCGGGATCGAGCGCCTCGTCAGCGAGGCCGGCGTGGCCCGCATGACCCTCTACCACCACTTCCCCGCCAAGGAGGCGCTGGTCGCCGCCGTGCTCGCGCGGCGCCATCACCACTACCTGGCGATGCTGCGCACGGCACTGGATGACGCCACCGGCGACCCGATCGCCGGGCTCGTCGACGCCCACTGCGGGTGGCTCGCCGAATACAGCGCCCAAGGCTGCATGCTGGTGAAGGCCATGGGGGAGTACGAACACCACGACCCCGCGGTCCACAGCCACGCCCTCGCCTGCAAGCGCGAGGTCATCGGGGTCATCCGCGAGGCCGCGGCACGGGATGGCGCCGGCGATCCGGAACGGCTCGCCGGGCGGATCTACCTGGTCCTGGAAGGGGCCACCCAGGCGCTCCCGGTGGTCGGTGCGGAGCGGACCCGGGCGGACGCCCGGGCACTGCTCGGGGCGATGCACGGCCGGGGGGCGCCATGACCCGGCGGGACGTGACCGGCTTCGCGGCGCTCGGTGCCGGGCTGGTCGCCCTCGGCTACGGCCTCGCCCGCTTCGCCTACGGGCTGTTCGTGCCCTTCATCCGGGAGACCCTCGGACTCTCGCCGGAGGCGGTCGGGTTCATCGGCGCACTGACGTTCGTGAGCTTCATCGCCACCAGCCTGTTCGCGCCGTTTCTCGCCGAGCGCCTTGGCGCCCGGGCCACGGCGGTCCTGGCGTCGGCGGCCGGAGTCGTCGGCCTGGCGGCCATCGCCGGTGCCGGCGGTGCCGGCTTACTGGCGTTCGGGGTCGGCGCCTGCGGTGTGTGCACGGGGCTGATCATGCCGGCGATGACCGAGGCGGTCCGCGCCTCGGCCCCGTCCCGCCTCCATGGCCGGCTCAATGCCGTCAACAACGCGGGCACCAGCATCGGCGTGGCCGCCACGGCGCCCGCGGTGCTCGCCTGGGCCACCGCCTGGCGCAGTGCGTACGCGGCCTTCACCGCCGTGGCGCTCGTGGCGGTCGCGCTGGCCTGGCGCCACCTGCCGGGACCGCGCCCCCGGGCGGACAGCGAGACACCGGGCACGCGCCCCGCCCTCGGCCGCGATCAGCGTCACGCGATGGCGACGCTGTCCGTCTTCGCCTTCGTCATGGGCCTGGTGAGCGCGCCGTACTGGGTCTTCACCCCGGACCTGGTCACCACCCTGGCGGGGGCATCGCCACGGCAGACCGCGCTGATCTGGCTCGCGGTGGGTCTCGCCGGGCTCGCCGGCGGCGGCACCGGGGACATCGTCCACCGGCTGGGCGCACCGCTGACCCACGCCGGCGCCCTCGGCCTGCTGGCCCTGGCGCTCGCGCTGATCGCCGCCGCGCCGGCCGACGGCGCAGTGACCCTGCTCTCGGCGGCCCTGTTCGGCGCGGCCTACATGACCCTCACCGGGCTGCACGTCGTCTGCGGCGTGAGGATCCTGCACGACCGCCCCGCCGCCGGCGCAGTGCCGCCGTTCACCGCCATCGCCGTCGGCCAGGTCTGCGGCTCGTCGCTCGCCGGTGTGCTCATCCCCGGGTTCGGCTACGCCGCGGTGTTCACCGGCTTCGCCCTGGCGGGGGCGCTGGTCTGCACCGCGTCGGCCCTCGTGCCCGAGCGGGCGGACGGCGCGGCCCCGACCTTCACCAGCGACCATTCCGGCTAGCGTGGGTCTGGCGGTGACTCAGTAGCCCAACAGGTTCCGGCGCACGTGCAGCAGGTGCTTTTCGGTCAGCTCCCGGGCGAGCTGGCCGTCTCGCTCCTGCAACGCCGCCACGATCTCCCGGTGCTCGTGCTGGTAGCCGAGCCGCCGCTCCTCCGTGAGGCTCGCGCGCTTGAGCTTGCCCCACTCGGCCTGACTCCGGGCCTCGTCTATGCGCTCGAATATCTCGATCAGGAACTGGTTGCGGGTCGCCCGGACCATGGCCGCATGCAGCGCCGCATCCCACTTCTCGAAGTCCCGCCAGTCCCGGGCCGCCTCGGCGCGCTCCAGACAGGTGCGCATGTAGGCGAGATCGGCACCGCTCGCCCGGGTGACCAGTGCCTCCGCGACCGCGGGTTCGAGCATCAGCCGAACCTCCATCACCTCCGCCGGGCTCGCATCGGCACCTGCCGATACGTCGGGGACGCGGTCCTTCGGCTGGCGTCCGGTCACGAACGTCCCCCGGCCGATGAAGCGGATGATCTTGCCACTGGCCTCCAGGTCCCGGAGGACGCCCCGGACCGTGTTGCGGGACAGGCCGAACTGCTCCACGAGCGCACGCTCGGTGGGGAGCTTGTCCCCCGGCGCGAGCTCGCCGGACGCGATGCGCTCCTCCAGATAGGCCTGGACGGCCTCCTTGCCGGTCGCGACGCCTGGACTCGTGGACACGCCACCTCCCTCTAATGCCATACCAAACAGGGCGAAATGGTTCACCGGAATTATACATCACTACGCGCGTCCACCGGTGCCATCCGGCTCGAAAAGCACGTGAACCGGCGCTTTCGGACCCTCCGCGACGCTTGACACCCATGCGGAACCAAATTAGGGTTTTCTCAACCAATAAATAATGATTGGTTTAATTGGACCAAAAGGGGCCGCCCATGAAACTAGTCACTTACCGCCACGACGGCGCGACACGCCTGGGGATTCTCGACGCGGACCGGGGACGCGT
>NZ_WNXE01000235.1:0-1413 GCF_010993615.1 Arhodomonas sp. KWT
AAGCTCTGAGGCGGCCCGGCACCGGGGGCCTTCAGCCGGCCCCCGGCCCCATCCCGTTCCCGTCCGTCAGGCGTGCACGGAGCACGTGCAGGTATTCGCGGATCCGGCCCACGTAACGCACCGGCTCCGTGCCCCGCGCGTAGCCGTGATTCAGATCCCGGTAGTAGCGCTTGTCCGCAAGCAGCGGGAGCACCTGCTTGATGTCGTGCCAGCGGTGGGGATCCAGTCCACGCTGACGGGCGAGCACCTGGGCGTCGTGGACGTGCCCCCGACCGACGTTGTAGGCCGCCAGGGCCAGCCACGTGCGATCCGGCTCCTCGACCCCGTCATCGAAGCGCGTCTTCATCCGCGCCAGATACTTCGCACCGCCCATGATGCTCTGCTCCGGGTCCAGCCGGTCCTTCACACCCATCGCCCGCGCCGTGGAGCGCGTCAGCATCATGATCCCGCGCACGCCCGTGGGGCTGCGGGCGTCCGCACGCCAGTGGGATTCCTGGTAGGCCTGGGCGGCGAGGAGCAGCGGCGGCAGGTCATAGCGCCCGGCGGCCTCGCGGAAGAACGCCCGGAACCGCGGATACCGCTCGTCGATGCGACGCACATAGCGGGCGATATCCACATAGTCGAAGACCTGGAAGAACCCGTAGTAGCGGTCGCGGATCAGCGCCAGGCCCTCCTGCGCCCGGAAGTCGTCGAGCCAGTCGCTGACGGCCTGGTCCAGGGCTTCGGCGCCGGCGGGCATCAGCCAGCCCAGGTGCTGCTCGCGGCTGAGGTTGAACGGCGCGATCAGCTCCGGGTAGTAGCGGCGGTTGATGTCGACGATATTGGAGTCCGCCACCGTACAGTCGATCTCCCGGCGCCAGACCCGGGCCAGCAGCGTCTCGGTGTCCACCGCTTCGGTG
Source organism: Arhodomonas sp. KWT (assembly GCF_010993615.1). NCBI lineage: Bacteria > Pseudomonadati > Pseudomonadota > Gammaproteobacteria > Chromatiales > Ectothiorhodospiraceae > Arhodomonas > Arhodomonas sp. KWT. Next base: position 900 of record NZ_WNXE01000235.1, read on the forward strand.
GTGCGCCAGTCCAGATCCGGGTGGCCATCGGCCTTGAGCGCCCGCAGCCGCTGGACGTAGCTGCTGTTGGCGATCACCACCAGGTCCAGCCCGGCCAGATCCGCAACGGACTCCGGCTGGACATTGTCCCGCCGGCAGACCACCTGCTGGGTCACCGGCTGGTAGGGCGGACCGAAACGGAAACGCTCCCGGCGTGGCCCGGTGATGGTCAGCCCCGCCGCGGCCAGGTCCGCCCCGCCGGCGGCCATACCCTCGATCACCGCATCCACGGTGGGCGCAACGCGGTAGCGCACGGACACGCCCAGGTGCTCGGCGAACGCCTCGACCAGATCGTGCTCCGGGCCGGTGGGCCGGCCGTCACGGCCGATGTAGTAGGTGGTGGGCGCATTGCGCGTGAGCACCACCAGCTCACCGGAAGCCCGGATCGCCGCGAGGCTGCGCGGTCCACTCCCCTGGCCGGACAGCGGCAGGGTCACCGCCAGCAGTAGTGCGAACAGCAGGGCTGCGGCCAGAA
>NZ_WNXE01000235.1:1511-3240 GCF_010993615.1 Arhodomonas sp. KWT
CGGTGCTGGCCTGGGGCTGGCGGCTGCCGTTCCTGTTCGGCGGCGTGCTCGGCACCGCGGCCATCGTGCTGCGCCGCCGCCTGCCCCGCTCGGAACACTTTCAGCGCCACCACCGCGAGCGCGAGGACACCTCACCGCTGCTGGAGGCGTTCACCGCCAACCGCCGGCAGATGATACAGGCGGTGCTGTTTGCCTCGGCCTACGGAGTGCTCTTCTATCTGCCGCTGGTCTACCTGCCGGAGTGGCTGCACGACCAGACCGGCATGCCCCTCGCCGAGGCGCTGCGCATCAATACCGCGGCGACGGCGCTGCTGCTGGTGCTGATCCCGGTCTCCGGCTGGATCGGCGACCATCTGCTACGGCGCACACACTTCATCACCGCGGCCATGGCGGTGATGACCACCGTTGCCCTGCCACTCTACGGCTGGCTCGCCCGGGACGGCGTCTGGGGCGCCGTCACCGTGCAGTTCACGCTGGTGATCCTGCTCGCCGTCCCCCTCGGCTCCGCACCGGCGATGTTCGTCGAGCTCTTTCCCGCCACCGACCGCCTGTCCGGCTACTCCGTGGCCTACAATCTCGGCCTGGGCGTCGTCGGCGGCGCCACGCCCATGATCGCGACGTGGCTGATCGAGGCCACCGGGCTGGCGAGCGCCCCCGCCGGCTTCCTCGCCGCGGTCTCGCTGGTCGCGCTGGCGGTGATGATCTCCATGCCCGACGGCAGCCGCGAGCCGCTACCCTGACCGGCGCACGGTGAGCGTCAGGCCGTCCGCGGCAACCACCTCGACCGCCGTCCCCGCGGCAATGCACCCCCCGTCCACTGCGCGGGCCCGCCAGCGCTCGCCGCGCACGCTCACCCAGCCGTGCGGTGCGAGCTCGGTGCGCGCCACCGCGCGCTGGCCGGTGAGCGCGGCGCCGCCTGTGGGGGCGTCGTCGCGGAGCGCATGGCGGTAGAGCGGATAGAGCGCGATCTCCTTGATCAGCCACAGTCCCGCCACCACGGCCGCTGTATTCGCGGCGAACCAGCCCGCACGCACGGCGAGCACGAGCAGCACCGCGACCAGCGCGAGCTCCGGGAGCTGGATGAGGGCGTAGCGGAGCGGCAGCGACCGGCGCACCGCAGTACCGTCAGCGATCCGCCTCGCCACTCTCGTGGGCGAGCCGGCCCTGGGCCTCCTCGTAGGACAGCCCCGCGATCCCCGACTGCTCCATCGAACGGCCCAGCGAGTGCGCCAGGGCGAAGGCGAAGGCGCGGCGGTAGAAGGTGAAGCGGCGCTCGTGCACGGGCAGTACGTCGTCCACGGCCTCGACATCGCCCAACTGGCGCTCGAAGGCGGCCCGGCGCTCGGCGAGTTCATTCATGAATGCGTCGTCCGCGGCCACCGCCTCGTCGAGCTCCAGCGTCCAGGTCATGTCCGGCTGCAGCTCGCAGGCGCCGATGAACCGCCCGGTCACCGCCTCGCCCCCGCCCCACTCCTGCGGCGGGATCATGGAGAGCCAGTAACGCTCGGGCTTGCGGTAGAGGTAGTAGCGCTTGCCGGGCACGGGCCGGAAGCGGAAGTCGCTCTCGAGCACGAACAGCGAGGTGAACAGCTCCGTGGACACCTGCTCGATGTGCTTCGGCGGCACCGCCGCCACCGCCGCACGCTGCGCCTCTAGGGTGGCGAGAACCGGCGCCCCGCCCTTGCCCTGGGGATTCGGGTTCTTGCTCATGGGTTCCCGGATTTCAATG
>NZ_WNXE01000236.1:0-1736 GCF_010993615.1 Arhodomonas sp. KWT
AGTCGAACGCCGCCACCGTAGCGCTCGTTACGCTGTGAGCCGAAATCGCGCTCGTCGCGGTGATGTCGCCACTCCCCGTTCGCCTTATCGATCTGCGCTTCCAGCGCCAGCAGCCAGCGGTCCATGCCCCAGCCGTAGCCGACGAAGCCGCCGGCGACGGTGGAGAAGTCGCCGAAACGGCCATCCACGCTGCCGTTGCCGGAAGCCGGCCCGCGGTGACCGCTGAACTCCGCACTCGTGAACGCCCGCCCCCCATGCACGCCGACATAGGCACCGGAGCGCGACTCACCGCGCAGCGCCCGGATCGGCGGCGCGGAAAGACTCGCGTCGATACCGACGTAGGTGGTGGCGTCCTGGTAGTCCGCCGCGTCCATGTTCGACTCGCGGCGCTCGAAGATATGGCCACCAGTAAGGGTCAGCCGGGGGGTGAGCCGGTAGCTCAGGCGGAGTCCGACCCCGGTGACGTCATCGGTGCGGTCACTGTCCCTGTAATCGCTGCGCACCCAGTACACGGGGACGGAGGCACTGAACCGCCGGGTAATGCGGTGATCCAGCGTCGCCCGGGTAATACTGTCCACCGCCCCGGCCACGCCGGGCAGCGTGGTCTCCTCGATGGAGCGCGAGAAGCTCACCTCCACGCCGGTACGCGGTGTCACGTCGGTCTCCACGCGTGCCCCGGCATCCCACGCCTCGATGCGATCGAATCGCGGGTCGTCATAGTCCTGCTGCATATGACCGACCAGCAGCTCCGCCGAACCGCCCGGCAACGGCCGGGCCAGCCCCACCGCAACGGAAGCGCCGTCGCTGGAGCGCTGGAAACCGAAGTCGGTGTAGCGGTCTTCGTAGTCCCGACGGTTGACCGCCGCCTGCACGAAGGGCCGCCAGCCCGCGTCCCGCCGGAGCAGCACGCGGCCACCGAGCTCGTATTCCTGGCGGTTACGGTCGTCGTTGTTGGCGAAGCCGCCCCCGGTGAGCGGGACGTCCTCGAAGTCCAGATCCGTCGCCGTCAGCCCACCGCGCACCTCGACCCCCCCGACGGGCAGGGCCGTTCCCAGTACCGCCTGGGTCTGGTCGTACTCCGTGGGCTCGGCCGCCGTGCCGGGTGTATCGACAGCGCTGCGGTCCTCGTGATCGGAGACCGATGACAGCGAACCGAACACGCTGCCCCCGCCACGAAGCTCATAGCGCTCGTCCAGGCGGAGGTAGTGATCGGTGTAGTCCTCGTCGGAATGCCCGGTGTAGCGTGCCCGCTCTGCGCCGGCACGCAGCCTGAGCTCGTGGCGCTGCCAGTCCGACGTCGCCGATAGCCACGGCGTGACCGTCGTCACCAGCGAGGACTCAGGGTCGGAAGGCGTGGCGTAGAGGTTGTCCTCGTGCCCGCGCGTCACGCCGGCACCGAGATCGAGGTAGAAATCCCCGACGCGTACCCCCTTTGCCGCGTCCCCTTTGTTATCCGTGTCAGCGCCGTCGCCGACGCCCGTCTGTGCCGCTGCCGTGCCCCCGGCCACCACCAGCACCATTGCCAGTGGGAACAACCTGCCCCGCATCACCCCTCCGGTACTAACCTGTCCACATTCGAACCGGCCCGCCCGTCCGATTCGTCATTCGGCATATACATATCAGCATATTGCATATACCGGGGAACACCTTACCGAACGTTTCAGGTCAGGAATTGACCGGAGTCAATGACACTGCTTTTTGTGCACAGCGCGCAGAGACGGACTCTACCGCCCGGT
>NZ_WNXE01000236.1:1835-3230 GCF_010993615.1 Arhodomonas sp. KWT
TTTCAGGTCAGGAATTGACCGGAGTCAATGACACTGCTTTTTGTGCACAGCGCGCAGAGACGGACTCTACCGCCCGGTTAGGCGGGCATCTCCACACCGTCCGCGATATAGGCAAGGGACAGCGCGTTGCGCAGCGTGATGCGCCGACCGTCGACGCCGATGATGCCCTCGCGCCCGAGCTGCGAGACGGTGCGGCTGACGGTCTCCAGGGTGATGTTCAGATAAGCCGCGATCTCCCGCCGCCCCATCGCCAGGCGCAGGCGCATGCCGTCGAAGCCGCGGCGGCAGCGGCGCTCGGCCATGTCCAGGAGGAACCCGGCAACGCGCTGCCGCGCCGAGCCCCGGCAGGCGCCGAGCAGGCGCTCCCTTGCCGTGCTGAGCTCCTCACGCAGCAGTCGGTTGACCGCCTGCCGGACGCGCGGATCCGCCGCCATAGCCTCTTCCACGGTCTCCCACGGGAGCTCGCAGACGCGGCTGCGCTCGAGCGTCACCAGCCGCTCGTCCGGGGCCATGCGTTCACCGGCATCGAGCCCGATCGGCTCGCCCGGCAGGGTGAAGCCGGCGATGACCTCCTCGCCGGTCGCCGTGTAGCGCGAGCGCTTGACCGCCCCGGAGCGCAACACCCCGAGGCAACGTCCCGGCCGCCAGCGAAGCGCCTGACGCGCCGGCAGGGTCACGCGTTGGTGCACCATCGGGGTGTCCGGCTCGCCGACGGGATTGCGCAACCCCTCCGGGAAGCACACGCGGTAGAGGTCACAGTCGGTGCAGCCCTGCAGCACCGGTATTGTGTCCCCGCGGTCAAGGGCCTGTGACGGCGCGTCGGTCGACATGGCTTACCCTCCTGATCGATCATTAACCTGCATTAAATATACATGTATTTTCCCGAGTGCAATAACAGGAGCCCGTCATGACCGAGTCCCGACCGCTAGTCTACGCCTGCTCCGGCTGCTCCAATGTCGCCCAGCTCGCAAACCGTGTCGCCGTGGCCATGGACCGCGACGGCCGCGCGGAGATGTCCTGCATTGCCGGTGTCGGCGGCGGTGTGCGCTCACTGGTGCGCCGGGCCCGCAGCGGCCGGCCCGTCATCGCCATCGACGGCTGCCCTCTGGCCTGTGTCCGCCACTGCCTCGAGGGCGTCGGCGTCACCGCCGACTACCACACGACGCTGACGGATCACGACCTGCGCAAGCGCTACCGCGAGGACTACGGCGAGGAGACGGTTGCCGAGGTGCGCCAGCGCGTCGAGGCCGAGGCCACCGGCGCGGGCCTGTTCGCGCCAGCAACGGATGCCTCCGCGGTTCGCGGCTGACCCCGCGCAAGGCCGGCCGGGACACCGCCCGTAACCGGGGCGCCCCGGCCGGGCCGAACGAAGCATCGTGGTCAACATGCATTCCA
>NZ_WNXE01000237.1:0-3229 GCF_010993615.1 Arhodomonas sp. KWT
GGTGCGCCGGTTCGAGTACCGCTCCCGCGCGCCGGTGTTCGACGACATGGCCTTCACCACCGCCGGCGTGCCCGAGGACGACGGCGCGCGCCTGTGGGTCACCCGGCCGGACGGGGCGCTGGCGCTGACCGGCCGGGTGGAATGACCGCGGAGACGGGGACAGGGCGGGCGTATCGCGGCCTCACCGCCCCCGTCGCGAGCCGGGCCGCCAGAGCGCCCGGCGGAAAGGGAGGAACGAGATGACGCAATGGCCCGGCTGGCGGTCGCTCCTGTTCGTGCCCGCCGACAACGAGCGCCTGCTGGAGAAGGCGGGACGGCGTGGTGCCGACGCCTGCATCCTGGATCTGGAGGACGCCGTCGCCCCCGGGCGGCGGCCGGCGGCGCGGGCCGCCCTGCCCGAGGCGGTCGCCCGGCTGGCGGCCGACGGCGTCGCCGTGCTGGTGCGCGTCAACGCCGGCACGCGGGCGCAGGTCCACGACCTGGAGGCCGCCGTCGGGCCGTCGCTGGCGGGCATCGTGCTGCCCAAGGTCGAGCACGCCCACGAGCCCGTGGTCACCGACGGAATCCTCACCGACCTGGAGACGGAGCGGGGGCTGGAACCGGGCGGGGTGCCGGTGATCGGCATGATCGAGAGCGCCCGGGGGCTGCTCGCTGCCGGCGAGCTGGCCGCGGCCACGCCGCGTCTGGCGGCCCTGGCGCTGGGCCCGGAGGACCTGGCCCTGGACCTGGGCGGCACGCCCGGGGCGGCGGTGCTCACCGAGCCCGCCCGCCGCGTCGCCTGGGCGGCGCGGGCGGCGGGGATCGAGGCCATCGGTTTCCCCGGCTCCATCGGCAACTACACGGATCCCGGGCGTCTCGCCGCCGAGCTGGAGACCGCCCAGGGCCTCGGTTTCTCGGGGGCGCTGTGCATCCATCCCGCCCAGATCGAGCCCGTCCACGCGGCGTTCGCGGTCAGCGGGGCGGACCTGGACTGGGCCCGGCGCGTGGTCGACGCCGCCCCGTCGGACGGCGCGGTGTTCTCCGTGGACGGCCGGATGGTGGACCGCCCGGTGCTCCTGCGCGCCCGCGCGCTGCTGGCCCGGGGTGAGCGTCAGAGGGCACGCTGACCGGCGTGCCCGTGCTCACGCCGGACGGGGGCCATCCGGCAGGATGACCGCCGCCTCGACGCCGTCGGTGCGGCCGGTGGCGGGGGAGTTCAGGGTCACCGAGACCCCGGCGCCCTCGGCGATCGCCTCGACGATGGCGAGTCCGAGCCCGGTGCCGCCGGGCCCGGTCGCCCCCCGCCGGAAGCGGGCATGCAGCTGCCGGAGCGTGGCGGCGGGTATCACGGGCGAGTCGTTGATCACCCGCAGGCGCCGGGCGCCGTCCACCACCACCGCCACCGGGCTGTCCGCCGGGCTGTGACACAGGGCGTTCTCGATGAGGTTGCGCAGCAGGATGGCGAAGCCGTCCGGGTCCAGCGCGCCGGCGAGCTGCACACCGTCCGGTACCGTGAGCGTGACGCGATCGCCGCTGCCGGCGGGGCGGCGGAACTCGTCGACGACCAGCGTGAGCACGTCGTCGAGGGGCTGGGGCGTGTCGGCGGCGAAGACCCCGGCCTCGGCGCGGGCGAGCTGCATGAGCTTCTCCGAGACCCGGGCGAGGTGACGCAGGCCGGCCTCGATGTGACGCGCGCGCTCGTGCACCGCCGGGTCGTCGGTGTCGGCGAGCAGCCGCTGGGTATGGCCCAGGGCCCCGGCGATGGGTGTGCGCAGCTCGTGGGCGCTGTTGGCCGTGAAGCTGCGTTCCGCCGCCAGTGCATCACGCAGCCGCGCCATCAGGCGGTTGACGGCATCCGCCAGCGGGCGGATTTCCGCGGGCAGGCCGTTCGCGGTCAGCGGCGCCAGGTCGCCGGGGGCGCGGCGCTCGATCTCGCCGCGCAGCGAGAGCACCGGCGCGGTGGTCCGGCGCACCACCCACCACACGCCGAGCAGGCTCAGCGGCACCAGCAACGGCAGCGGCAGGAGCAGGCTCAGGGTCGTCTCCATCGCCGCCTCGCGGCGGTGGGCGAGGGGCTCGGCGACCTGGATGAGCAGACCGGTGTCGGCGTCGCGCTCGGTGAACACCCGGTGCGACGCGGTGGTGACGAAACCGGGCCGCGACGGTGCGGGGAAGCCGGTGTCGCGGGCATTGCGGGAGCTCAGCACCACCCGGCCGGCGGCGTCGCGGACGCGGTAGGTGAGCAGCCCCTCGCCGGCGCCGACCGTCGTCGGTTCCCTGCCGGCCGGCCCCGCGGCCCCGAGCGCCAGCAGCCGGTGTGCGGCCTGTGCCAGGGACTCGTCATAGGCCTCGTTGAGCTCGTGACGAACCAGCACCCACGATAGCCCCGTGGCCACCAGCCACAGCGCGAGCACACCGGCGGTGAGCATCGCCGCCAGGCGCCGGCGCAGGCTGAAGGTCCCGCCGCTCACGAGCGCACCATCCGGTAGCCGAGGCCCCGTTCCGTGGCGATCAGGCCCGTGCCGAGCTTCTTGCGTAGCCGGCTGATGTAGACCTCGATGGTGTTGCTCTCCACCTCGGCGCCGAAGGCGTAGAGCCGGTCTTCGAGCTGGCCCCGCGAGAGCACGCGTCCGCGGCTGTGCACCAGCGCCTCCAGCAGCGCCCACTCACGCTGGGTCAGGCGCACCGGCTCGCCATCGCGGAGGACGGTGCGCGCGGCCTCGTCGATCACGACCCCCGCCACCTCGATTCGCGGTCCGGCGTCGCCGGCGCTGCGCCGGCCCACGGCGAGCACGCGGGCGGAGAGCTCGGCGAGGTCGAAGGGTTTCACCAGGTAGTCGTCTGCGCCGGCCCGCAGGCCGCGGATCCGGTCCGATATCTGGTCCCGGGCGGTGAGGATGATCACCGCCAGCCCGTCGCCGCGCCCGCGCAGCTCGCCGAGCAGCGCGAGACCGTCGCCGTCGGGCAGCATCAGGTCGAGCAGGCAGAGGTCGTAGGCCACCGCCGCCAGGGCGTGCCGGGCCCGGCAGAGGTGGTCTACCCGGTCGACGGCGTGCCCGTCGGCGGCGAGCTGATCGACGACGGCGGTGCCCAGGCTTGCGTCGTCCTCCACCAGCAGTATGCGCATGGCCGTCCCCTTCGGTGTCCGGGGGGCGATTGTAACCCGGAGACCAGCTTCACGATTCGTCACCGTCTTTCAGGATCCTGTCAGGTTGCGCCGGGATGATGGCCACCGTCATTCGGTGATTGA
>NZ_WNXE01000238.1:0-3225 GCF_010993615.1 Arhodomonas sp. KWT
TGCCGAGTCCGCGCTCATGGCCCGTGCTTCCAGCTTCATGGGCCGGGGGCCACCGTTGCCGGGGTCGTTCACCTGCCCGCCGATCAGGGTGACGGTGGCCCCGTCGAAGTCCGCGCCGCTGGTGTTCTGCAGCGTTGCCGAACCGGACAGACGCGCCCCGGCCGGCGCGAGCCGGAGGGTATAGTCCGCCTGCCAGTTCAGGCCCTCGGTGAGGTAGTCGAGGGCGAGCGCTCCGGAGGCGCCGTCGGCCGGCATCACCGTGGCGGCAGTGGCCTGCGGCAGGGTGTCGGTGGGCAGCGCGACCCGCCAGGGCGAGGCGGCGTCGATCCACTCCAGCCGGCCGTCGACGGAGACCACCGGCGTGCCGTTCTCCACCGCCAGCAGCCGGCCACGGCGGCGCTGGCCGTCGTGCAGCAGCACCACCTCGCGGCCGCGCCAGCGTGCCAGCGTCGAGCCTGCCGGGGCCGGGCGGCGCACGGTCTGCACCGCGCCGTCGTCGTCCGTCACCGACAGGGTCTCGAAGCGCATGCCGTCGGGCAGGCCCTCCAGTGGCAGGGGCCCGCCGCCGGCGGGGAGGGCCACGCTCGCGCTCACGAAGGCCGCGGCGTTCTGGTAGAGCACGAGGTGACGGGTGTCGGGGGTCGCCGCCATCGCGGCCGTGCCGCCGGCCAGCGCCAGCACCGCGACCGCCGGGAACTGCTGCCATCGCATCAGTGATCTCTCCCTGTTCCGGGTTGCCAGTGTCTTGTTCGCCCGCCCCCACGGCGGGTGGTCACCCGCCGGTCAGCCAGAGTAACACCGGCACCAGAATGGCGGTAACGGCGCCGTTGAGCCCCATGGCCAGCCCGGAGAAGGCGCCGGCCGCCTCGCTGTGGGAGAACGCCCGCGCCGTGCCGATGCCGTGGGCGGCGACCCCGACCGCGAAGCCCTTGGCCACCGGGTCGCGGAAGCCCACCAGCCGCAGCATGGGGATGCCGAGCACCGCGCCGGTGATGCCCGTGAGGATGACCAGCACCGCCGTGAGCGAGGGCAGCCCACCGATCTGCTCGGCGATGCCCATGGCGATGGGGGTGGTCACGGACTTCGGCACCAGCGAGCGCAGGGTCTCGGTGTCTAGCCCCATCAGGTAGCCGATGCCCAGGGTGGAGACGATGGCCGTGAGCGAGCCGGCGAGCAGCGCCACGCCGATGGGCAGCCACAGCCGCCGCAGCCGTTCCGCCTGGCCGTACAGCGGGATCGCCAGGGCCACGGTGGCCGGGCCGAGGAGGAAGTGCACGAACTGCGCGCCGTCGAAATAGGTCTGGTAGTCCGTGTCCGTGGCCAGCAGCACGGACACCAGCGCGGCGACGGCAAGCAGCACCGGGTTCGCCAGCGGCAGCTCGCGGGTCGCGCGGAACAGCCACTGCGCCAGGCCGTAGGCGCCCACGGTCACGGTCAGCCACAGCAGCGGCTGGCCGGCGAGGTAGACCCAGATCCGCGTGAGCGTGTCCATCGCCTACTCCTCCTGCGGCGCCAGGCGACGCATCAGCCAGCTCAGGGTGGCTGCCGAGACCACCAGGGTGACCGCGGTGCTGGCGAGGATGGTCACCGTGATCGCGAGCCATTCATCGGCGACGCGGCTCAGATGCGCGATGATCCCGACCCCGGCGGGGATGAACAGAAGTGACAGGTGGTCCAGCAGTCCCCGCGCGATCCGGCCCAGCGGCTCTGGCGGGCCGCCGCGCAGGCTCAGCGCGACGGCCAGCAGCACCATGCCCAGCACCGGGCCGGGCAGGGGCAGGCGAAGCGCGCGTACGGTGATCTCGCCGACGAGCTGGAAGGCGAGCAGGGTGAACAGGGACGGGATCATGGTGGCCCTCCATGCCGCTGGGTGGGGGATGAGTCGATCCGGCCCTGTCAGCATAGGCGGCCCGGGCCCCGGCTCACCAGTGGCTTGCGCACGTCCGGGGCGTCGCCGCTATCCTTGCCGCTGTTACCGCCCAATGACGCACCGTCGACAACGCAGGGAGCGAGCGCATGGCCTTCGAGCTGACATCCCCGGCATTCCAGCACAACGGCACCATCCCCGCCCGCTATACCGGCGACGGGGCCGAGCTGTCGCCGGCCCTCGAGTGGCAGGGGGTGCCGGAGGCCGCCCAGAGCCTGGCCCTGATCGTCGACGACCCGGACGCGCCGGACCCGGACCAGCCCCGGGAGCGCGAGGTGCACTGGCTGGTCTACAATCTGCCCGCCGAGGACGGCGGCCTGCCGGAGGGCGTGACCGCCGCAGCCCTGCCGGAAGGGGCGTCGGAGGGGCTCAACGGCGGGCACAGTGTCGGCTACATGGCGCCGCTGCCGGCGGTGGGGAAGCACCGCTATTTCTTCCGGCTGTATGCCCTGGCGGCCCCGCTCAGCGAGACCGGGGTGCCGTTCGACCGTGGCGCGCTGGAGCGGGCGATGTCCGGTCTCGTGCTCGCCCACACCGAGCTGGTGGGGCTTTACCGCCGGCCGGAGTAGTCGCCGCGGGGGTCAGCCTCCGCCGAGCAGGCGCGCGTACCAGTCGGCGACCAGGGTGTGGAGGCCGTCGAAGACCGGCGTGGCCGCGCCGAGCACGATGACCAGGGCGACCACTGCCAGCAACCCGGCGAGCCAGGCGGTGGTATGGCGCTGGCGCGGCGGTGTCCCGGTGGCGGCCCGCGTGGCCGCGGCGCCCGCCGAGCGCGGCTCCGGCGAGACGATGTCCGTGAGTATCGGTTCCTCGCCGCGGGGGGTGGTGCCTTCGCCGGTCCTCGCTTTGTCGAGGGGGGGCAGGGTGTGGCGCTCTTCGTCCCAGGCGCCGAGCAGCGGCTCCGTCGGCGCGCCGTCCTCCACGGGGGCGTCGGCGTCACTTATCCGGATGTCCTCGTTGGGCGTCCCCGCGGGTTCTGCCCGGTCCGGCGCCGTGACATCGTCCGCGACGGGGCCGGGTGACGGCGCCGCCCCGATCCCCGGCGCTGCCGGAGCCTCGGTGGTCTCCGCGCGGGGGGGTGCTGCCACGCTCTGCGCTGTCGCGCCTTCCGGCGCCGGTGCCGCCCCGGGTGTGTCCGCCTCCGTGCCGGTGATGGCGTCGTAGGCGTCGCGCCATTCCTCGTCGAGGGCCTCGTCCTCCATCTCGTCGAGCACCGCGCGCAGGTGCTCGGCGCGGATGGTGTGGCGGGAGTCGGCGAAGGCGTCCAGCAGCATCCGCCCGGCGAGCAGGTTGATCCG
>NZ_WNXE01000239.1:0-3208 GCF_010993615.1 Arhodomonas sp. KWT
TCTCTATGCTCTCCAGCTGCTCGTCGCTGGACTGCCCGGAGGTGGTGCTGCCGAGGTCGTCGAGGGTCTCCTGCAGCGTCTGCCGCTCCTCGAGCAGGCGCTGGCCCTCCTCGGTGTCCGCCGGGTCCCCGGGGAGCCCGTCGATCCGCTCGTTGACCTCGTCGATGCGGCTCTCCAGCTCGGCTTCGACCTCGTCGCGCGCCGAGCCGAGGGCGTCGTCGGCCCCGCCGGCGTCGTCGCCGAAGTCCTCGTCGCGTTCGGCACGGTCGCGGTCGTCGATCGCCTGCTCGAGTGCCTGCTGCGCCTCGAGGTTGTCCGCGGCATCGCCGCGCAGCTCGTCGACCAGGTCGACGTCCGCATCGGTGTCGTCGGCCTTGTTGCTGACCTCGTTCATGATCGAGCGCATCTCGTCGTCGAGGAACGCGTCCAGGCCCCAGCCCCAGTTGTCGTAGTAATTGCGGCACTGCCCGGCGTCGCCGCAGCGGCAGGCGTCCTGGCGCTCGTCGAAGGCCTCGTCGAGCTCCTCCTCGCGTTCGTCGAGCTCGTCCTGGGCCTGGTCACGGGCCTCGATCAGCTGGTCGTTCACCTCGTCCAGGCCGACCAGGCTGTCAATGTCGATGCCGCCACCGTTGCCGAGACCGGTGTCCACTTCGTCGAGTTCCACGCCCATCTGCACGGCGACGGTCAGGTTCGTGATCAGAGCCCCGAGGTTGAGGCCGTAGGCGGCGACGTTGGCGATGATCGCCGCCGAGCTCGCGCCCACCGCCACCCCGGCCGCAGCGGTCCACGCCGCCGCGTGCGGTATCTCGGCGCAGCCGACGATGACCACGCAGGTGCTGATGGCGGCGCTCAGCGCGGCCGATGCCGCGGACAGCTCGGTGATGGATGTGCCGAGGGTGCCGCCGGCGATCACCGCCTTGGTCCCGGCGATGGCCATCTTCACCGCGTTCACTGCGGCGGCGACGCTGGAGCTCCCGATGAGCCATTCCTGTTGGGAATGGACCTCGTCCACGGCGGAGACGCCCAGCGACAGCCCCTCTAGGGAGAGGATCAGGCTGCTGCAGTTCAGCGCCTCCGAGAGGCGGCCGTGGCTGCGCTGCACGACCCGGTCGTCGTAGCCGCTGCCGGCGGCGCGCCCGGGGTCGGCCATGACCGGGCCGGCGGCGGCGTTCTCCCCGTCGAACAGCCCGCCGCTGCCGTCCATGTCCCGGCTGCCAGGGTGGGCGATGGCATAGGCCACGGGCGAGCCGCCGGCGCCGCCGACCGTCGGTGCGGACGCGTTGGCGGCCCGGCTGATCCCCAGGCAGAGGTCCGGGGTGCCGACGTTGTCGAACACGCGGAACTCGTTGTCGCCGCCGTCGTGGCCGACGAGGCCGTCGTCGTCCACGGTCCGGAACTCCGCGGTCCCGACGGAGCCGGGATCGAAACGGTTCGCGGCGCTGGCCAGGTCCGCGCCGGTGCGGTCGACCATGTACGCCAGCTGGCGGATGCGCGCGCGCAGGGCCGGATCCTCGACCCCGAGGTCGCGCCAGGGCAGCGCACCCTTGATGGCGCCGCCGCTGCAGTCCTCGAGGCCGTCGCCGTCGGTGTCGGGACAGGGCAGGCGGTAGTGGGCCGTGGCGAAGCCGAGCAGCGCCCGGTCGGCCTGCCGGAGGATATCGGCCTGCTCCCGGGCCTGCCCGCTCGCGGTGTGGATCTGCAGCCACAGCGTGCCGGCCACGAGGGCGCCGCCCACCAGCAGGGTGATGAGCAGGGTCTCGACGAGCCCGAGCCCGTGCTGGCGTTTCATGTCGGGGAGCGCACGGGGGAACACGGTCACACGCCTCCCGCGGAGATCTGCATGGCCTGGCGGATGAGGTCGTAGATCGGGATGAGCAGCGCCAGCACCAGTACGAAGAACAGCGCGCCGGCGACCAGGATGATCGCGGGTTTGATGATCTCGGAGAGCGAGGCGATGACCACGTCCAGGCGCTTGCGGTACTCCGCCGAGAGGTGGTCGAGCTGCTCGTCGATCGAGCCGCTGTCCTCGCCGACGGCGATCATGCGGACCGCCATCGCGGGGAAGCCGCCCACCGCGCGCATGGAGGACGCCACGCCCTCGCCGCGGGTGACCGCCTCGCGCACCCGGGCGAGTCGCCGGCGGTAGTAGAGGTCGCCGGTCGCGCGGGTGAGCACGTCCAGGCTGGTGACGATGTCCAGCCCCGAGCGCACCAGGATCGCCAGGTGCTCGCTGATCGCCGCCATCCCGGAGGAGGTCGCCAGCACGCGGGTCACCGGCAGCCGGTGCGCGAGGGTGTGCATCGCATGGCGTGTGGGCTCGTGGTTGCGCACCGCCCAGGTGATGCCCGCTATCAGCGCCGCCAGTACCAGGATCACCGCGAGGGCGTTACCGGCGACCAGGTCCGAGAAGGCGATGAGGTTTCTGGTGATCGCCGGCATCTCGGCGTTCAGCTGCTCGAAGAGGTCGCCCATGGTGGGGACGACGTAGGTGATCCAGAACGCCGCGACGGCGATGATTGAGGCGAATACGAAGATCGGGTAGATGAGCGCGGTGCGGATGTCGCGCCGGATGTTCACCATCCGCTCGGTGTGTTCCGCGCCCTCGATGAGCATGCGGTCGAGGTTGCCCGACTGGTCGCCGATGGCGACGAGGTTCCGGACGGTCTCCGGGAAGACGTCCGGGCGCCGGGCGAACGCCTCGCTGACCGACACGCCCGCGTCCAGGTCGTCGTGCATCTGCCGCGCGATGCGGGTGATCCCCCTGGTGCCGGTGGTCTCGCCCTCGCCGATGATGGTGCGCAGGGCGTCCAGCGCCGGCACGCCGGCGCGGAGCATGATGCCCATGTCGCGGAGGAAGCCGGCGAGGTCCTCGGCGCGGATCCCGCGGTGGATCATGCGCCGGAGACCGTCACAGGCGGCGGTGACGGGGCGGGGCAGCGGCCACAGGCTGACCACCGTGCCGTCGAACTCCTGCTCGAGGCGCAACCGTGCGGAGAAGTCCTGCTCCACCGCGATCCGGTAGAAGCCCGTCCGGAGCGCCCCGTGGGGCATGAGCACGCGATAGTAATAGGTCCTGAGCGCCGTCAAGACAGGTTCCTCCCGATGGCGCGGTTGATCTCGTCGACGGTGGTCTCGCCGTCGGTGACCCGCTGGCGCGCGAGCACGCCGATGGGCCGCATGCCGCTGGCCTGGGAGATGTGCCGGAGCT
>NZ_WNXE01000023.1:0-18283 GCF_010993615.1 Arhodomonas sp. KWT
GCAGCATGCGTCCCCCCGCAACCGCGAGATCCAGCGCGTCACCGATCGACGTGTAAGACGGCGGTAGTCGACTAAGCTTTACGGCGAGCGCCCCTTTCAGAAGGGCGTGACAAGGCGGAAGCGAAAGAGCGCCTGGCAGGGTCTTTATGAGGAGGAGAGCGGCATGACCGAGAATACTGATCGTCCTGATGAGCGCGCCGGTACCAGCCGACGCAAATTCCTCAAGACCGCGGCCCTTGGGGCGGGCGGCGCGGCGGCACTGGGTGCGCCCTACATCCGCAATGCAAGTGCGGCCAACGGCATCAAGCTTCGCGTGCAGACCTCCTGGCAGGCGGGCACTACCGGCTATAAGACATTCGAAAGCTGGGCGGGGCGCGTGAAGGAGCTGACCAGCGGCGAGGTCACGGTGGAACCGTATTCGGCGGGGTCCGTCGCCGGCGCCTTTGAGCTCGCCGACGCCGTGCGCAACGGCGTGCTCGACGGCATGAACTGGTTCACGGTGTACTGGGCCGGCAAGATGCCCGCCGGCGTATTCATGAGCTCCTACCCCATGGCGCTATCCATGCCCCACCACTGGGACATGATGTTCGGCGCCTACGGCGGCATGGGCTTCGTCAAGGACCTCTACCACAAGCAGGGGCTGGAGTTCCTAGGCTACATCCACCACGACATGAACCTCATCCACTCGAAGAAGCCGCTGCGCAGCTTCGACGACTTCAAGGGCGTCAAGCTGCGCATGCCCGGCGGCATCGTGGCGGAGACGTTCGCGTCCGTGGGCGCCCGTACCACGCTGCTCCCGGGCTCCGACGTCTACCCGGCGCTGGAGAAGGGCACCATCGACGCCGCCGATTACGTGGGTGCCGCGGTGAACTACGAGCTCGGCTTCTGGCAGGTGGCGGACTACATCATCATGGGCCCGCCCTCGACGCCCTGCCTGCACCAGCCGGTCGACCTCATGGACTTCTCGGTCAACCGCCGCGTCTACGAGAAGATGTCCAAGGCGACCCAGGACGTCATGCACGAGCTGGTCGCGGCCTACTCACGCGAGCACTACGCCGCCATCCAGACGGCCAACGCCAAGGCGTGGCCCAAGTACGCGGAGAAAGGCGTGGAGGTCATTCACCTCTCCGAAGACGACGCGGACAAGTTCCGCAAGGCCGCCATCCCGCTGTGGTTCAAGTGGGCCAACAAGGACCCCGACGCGGCCCGGTTCTTCCAGATCCATCTCAAGACGATGCAGGATCCCGCCGTCGCGGTGATCACCGAAGAAGACATCAAGGGCCACGAGCTCAATATCTGAATCTCGCGTCTGGGGGCGGGGGCCTTCCCTTTAAGGGAGCCCCCGATTTCACTGCGTGCCGCGCCAGGGAGGGCGCGGCCGTTGGTGCGGAGATTATCGATGAACCTGCAGGTCAATTTCGTATTGCCGCACTGGCTGTACTGGTCGGTGCTGCTCATCGGTCCGCTGGTCGTGATGTTCATGGTCGACCGAAGCTTCCGCCGCGGGGGCACGGTCAGCGGCACGTCCACCGAGGAGGTCCCCACGGCGGGCGAGGTGCCGGAGGCGCCGGGCAATGCCATCACCCGGCTGGCGGACACGATCTCGGGCTTTACCGGCCGCTACGTCGGCTACTGGGCGATGATCGCCCCGTTCGTCTACAGCTACGAGGTGTTCGTGCGCTATGCGCTGAACTCCCCGACGAACTGGGTACACGAATCCATGTTCCTGATGTTCGGCATGCAGTACCTGGTGGCCGGCGCCTACACGCTACGCGAGGACGGCCATGTGCGTGTCGACGTGCTCTACGCCCGATTCAAGCCCCTGACACGGGCGTCGTTGGATCTGGTCACGGCGACGTTCTTCTTCATCTTCATGTGGGCCCTGATCTTCACCGGCTGGATCTTCTTCTCCCAGGCGATGTCGGGTGAGCACTTCTTCTTCGCGACCGGCTATCGCAACGAGGTGTCCTTCACCGAGTGGGCGATCGAGTACTACCCAGTGAAGTTCACGATCTTCTTCGGCGGCGTGCTGCTGCTGTTGCAGGGGCTGGCACGCTTCATCAAGGACGTCCAGATCTATCGTCAGGCGGTACGGCTCCACACCGAGGGACTGCTGCTGTCGCGCATCCTGCTCGTTATCGGCCTCGCCATCGTGGCCATTACGGTAATCGAGCTCATCAACATCGCCTTCTATGACGAGGGCTACTTCCTGTTCACGCTGGAGAGCAGTCTGGGTGACGTCGGCATCGGCTCCATTACCTGGATCATGTTCGGTTCGCTGCTTGTGGTGCTGCTCTGCGGCCTGCCGCTGGCCTTCGTCACCGGCGGCCTGGGCGTGGTGTTCCTATACCTGATCGGGGATCACTACATGCTCAACCTGATCCCATCGCGGATCTTCCCGTTGATGACCAACTACCAGCTCTCCGCGATACCGCTGTTCATCTTCATGGCGGCGATCCTGGAGAAGGCGGGCCTGATCGAGGAGCTGTTCGACGTCATCTACAAGTGGATGGGCGGGCTGAAGGGCGGTCTCGGCATCGCCACCGTCTTCGCGTCCACGCTGCTGGCCGCGATGGTGGGTGTGATCGGCGCGGCGGTGGTGACCATGGGCATCATCGCCCTGCCCGCAATGCTCAAGCGCAACTACGACCCGAAGATCGCACTCGGCTCGATCATGGCCGGCGGCACGCTCGGCATCCTGATCCCGCCGTCGATCCTCGCCATCATCTACGGCGTGGTGGCACAGCAGTCCGTCGGCGAGCTCTACATTGGCTCGGTGATCCCTGGCCTGCTTCTGTCGGGCATGTACATGGCCTACGTCTGGCTGCGGGCAACGTTGAAGCCCGGCACGGCGCCGCCGCTACCGCCGGAGGACCGTGTCAGCTTCACGGAGAAGATGCGTCTGCTGCGCGGTATGCTGGCACCGGTGGCGCTTGTCATTCTGGTGCTCGGCGTGATCTTCACTGGCCTGGCGACGCCGGTGGAGGCAGCGGGTATCGGTACGCTCGGCGCGATGATCGTTGCCCTGATGCACGGCCGGCTCACCTGGCCGAATATGCACGCGGCCTGCATGACGACGCTGAAGGCCACCGCGATGGTGCTCTGGATCGCCTTCGGCGCCACTATCTTCGTGGGCTTCTATATCCTCCAGGGCGGACAGGAGTTCGTGCAGGAGCTGATCCGTGGCTCCGGTCTGCACTCCTACGGCATCCTCGCGATCATGATGCTCATCCTCATTTTCCTCGGGATGTTCCTGGACTGGGTGGGCATCCTCCTGCTCGCGGTGCCGATCTTCGTGCCGCTGATCAGCGGCCTGGAGTTCAACGGCCTGTTCGGGCTGGACGGCGTGGAGCCGGGCAACGTGGCGCTGTGGTTCGGCGTGCTGTATCTGGTGAACATGCAGATGTCGTTCCTGAGTCCGCCATTCGGCTACGCGCTGTTCTACATACGGGGCGTGACGCCGGCAGAGATACCGATGTCTACCATCTTCAAGTCGGCGTTGCCGTTTCTGGCTCTTCAGCTGGTAGGTCTGACGCTGGTGGTGCTGTTCCCGGACCTGATCACCTGGCTGCCCAACAAGGTCTACGGCGGCCATTAATGCGCTGTCATCAGAACTAGTGTTTATTCACGCGAGCTGCATGGTGGGAGGGCGGGGTGGGCAAGGCATGGCGCGTGCGGTATCGATTCCGGGCTAGGCCGGTTTCGTGTCGACGGCGACAGCACCAGTGCTCCTCGACATCCCGCCGGGGCTTTCTTGAAGCAGCCACCCGGGGGGCGCAAATGCTGGCGACGGGCAATGGATTGCCGGTCCGTCGTTTTCCTGCCTTGAGTAGGAACTTCGGTGTCATGGTCAGGGCCGCGCCCCGGTGATCCATGGCATCCGCCCACCCCGGCCGCGCGGGGTGACGGCCCCTTCCCCGCCTATCACCTCATGCGTGGAGGGGCACCGGCTGCCATGGCGGTTGGCGCGGGCCTCGTCGGGCATCGAAATGGGAGGCGTGGTGGCGCGCCTATGAGCCGCCGGGGCGCCCACGGCTCCCACCGCGCCTTATCGGGATCACCGGCCCATCGCGTATCGAGGTCGGGCTCGAGCCCTACGGCCGGGGTGCCAGGCCTGGCCCCGTGGATGCGAGTCCACGCCTGACGGCAGGAAACGGGACAGGACCCACGCCAGCCGCCTTCAGGGTCCCGCCTCCGCACGCCCCTCGGCCTCGACGAAGATACGGCGCGCCTGCGGGTAGGCCTCCTTGATGCGGCCGTCGAGGCCGGCGATGGCGGCCTCCATATCGGCGGCGACGGTCCCGGGGGCGAACTTCACGCTGATGTTCACGAGCAGGAAGTCCGGCCCCATGTGCATGGTCAGCACCTCGTGGACACGCTCGATGGAGGGGACGTCCGCGGCGAGCTCGCGGATGCCGTCGATCACCGGCCGGTTGGCGGCCTCGCCGATGAGCAGCCCCTTGGTCTCGACCGCCAGCCAGATGGCGGTGGCGCCGAGGATGCAGCCGATGATCACCGAGGCCACGCCGTCCAGCCAGAGCAGCCCGGTGTACTCGGCAAGGAAGATGCCGGCCATGGCCGTGAGCAGACCGAGCATGGCGGCGGAGTCCTCGAAGAGGACCACGAACATGGTCGGGTCCTTGCCGCGGCGCACCGCCTCCAGGTAGCCCCGCTTGCCCTTGGCGCGGCTGAACTCGGTCCAGGCGAAGAACCACGCCGCCCCCTCGAAGACCATGCCCAGGGCGAGGACGATGTAGTTCACGAACGGGTCACTGATCGACGCCGGCGCGATGATGTGATGAATGCCCTCGTACAGCGAGATACCGGCGCCCACGGCAAAGATCAGGATCGCCACGACGAAGCTCCAGAAGTACACCTCCTTGCCGTAGCCGAAGGGGTACTCGGCATCCGCGGGGCGGGCGGCGCGACGCATGCCGTAGAGCAGCAGGATCTGGTTGCCGGTATCGACCAGCGAGTGCACGCCCTCGGAGAACATGGCGGAGCTGCCGGTGAATACGGCCGCGACGAACTTGGTGCATGCGATCAGCAGGTTGCCGCCGAGGGCGGCGAAGATGACCTTCTTGCTCGAACCCGCCATGGGGCGGTCCTCCTTGTCCTTGGGCTGGCGCCGATGACCATACCCTGCCGCCCGGACTCGGGCCAGGGACAACGCGCCGGAGCCGGGGTAACGGCTGCCCGCCTAGAGCAGCGCCTCGATGGGCAGGCACGAGAGCAGCCGCAGCACGAGCCAGCGGGCGAAACCGGTGTTGGGCTCGCGGCGATAGACGGCCGGGGTGCCACCGTCGTGCTCGACCCACTGCAACGCACCGCCGTTGAGGCGGACCTCGTAGGCGGTCTCCGCGACGGTGGTGTCGAACGCCTCGTCGATGCGCCGGGCGAGCTCCGGGCTGTCGATGAGGAAGCCCGATTCGGTGTTGAGGTTCGCGGAGCGGGCGTCGAAGTTGAACGAGCCGACGAACACCCGCTCGCCGTCCACGGAAAAGGTCTTGGCATGGAGGCTGGCGCCGGAGATGCCGAACGGGCCGGCGATGTCCTTCCAGTCACCCTTCGGTGAGTGCCGCCGCATCTCGAACAGGCGCACCCCGGCGGCCAGCAGCGCGCGGCGCCGCTTCATGTAGCCGGCGTGCACGAGTGCGACATCCGTGGCCTCCAGCGCATTGGTCAGCACCCGCGTGGCCACGCCCCGCGCCACCAGGCCGCCGAGCAGCCCGGTGCCCCGGCCGGCGGGCACAAAGTACGGCGATATCAGGTTGAATGAGCGCTGCGCGCCTTCGATCAGGCCCACCAGCCGGTGGGTCAGCAGCCCTTCCGGTGGCGCCCGGCCCAGGCCCTTCGCCGGGTCGTCGCTCAGCATCTCCGTGCGCGCCCACTCCATCGCCAGGCCGCCGGACTCCAGATCCCGCACCAGGCTGCTGCCGCGCACCGCGTCCAGGTAGGCACGGGCGATGGGGGTGGCGGAGAGCGTCGCCTCCGCCGCGTCCAGCCCGGGCTCTGCGAACTCCGGCGGCGCCAGTATGGCTTCCAGCGGACAGGCCGAGGCGCTGGCCCAGTAGCGGTCGAAATCGGTGGAGACGTCCTGCGCGACCGGACCGACGCCGAGGATGTCCAGGTCCGCGAACACCCCGCCCTCGCCGGCGCCGAAGTATTCGTCGCCGATATTGCGCCCGCCGACGATGGTCGCCTGGTTGTCGGCGGTGAACGACTTGTTGTGCATGCGGCGGTTGGCGCGGGCGAAGTCGGTGAGAAAGCCCAAAGACTTGGGCCAGCGCAGGGTGAAGGGGTTGAACAGCCGCACCTCGATGTTCGGGTGGGCGTTGACGGCGGCCAGGGTGCGGTCCAGTCCGTCGATGCCGTTGTCGTCGAGGAGCAGACGCACCCGCACGCCGCGCTCGGCGGCATCGTAGAGCGCGGTCAGCAGCAGGGTGCCGGTGAGATCGTTCTGCCAGATGTAGTACTGGACATCCAGGGTGCGCTCGGCGGCTTCGGCGAGCAGTACCCGGGCGGAGAAGGCGTTGACCGGATTCGGCAACGGGTGGATGCCGCTGCAGTCCGGATGCTCGGCGAGGCGGTCGGTGACCGCCCGGCCGAGGCTGGTGAGCACCGCCTCGCTGACGGGCAGCGAGGCCGAGCGCTCCTGCGCCTGCGCCGCGCCGCGGCGACGCCGCGGCAGCAGGATCAGCGGGCGCCGGCGCCGCTTGCCCCGGCGCGGACCGCTTCCGGCCGGCGGGGTCACCGGGCGCCCGTGGGCTCAGGCGTGTGACACGGCGTCACACCGCCACTCAGTCCTGGCGCCCGCCGACGACGTGCTGTCCGCCGGTGGCCGGGTCGATGGCTACATACGGCAGCCCCGCCCCCTTCCACGCGGCAAAGCCGCCTTCCAGGTGGGCGACCCGGTCATGGCCGGAGCGCAGGCACGCCTCCGCGACCCGGCGCGAGCGCACACCGGAGCCGCAGTGGAAGACCAGCCGCTTGCCCTCCTGGCTGGGCAGCGTTGCCGGATCGAAGGTCGCCAGGGGCGAGAGCAGCGCACCCTTGATGTGCTCGAAAGCGAACTCCTGGGGGGTGCGCACGTCGATGATCGCCACCTCCCCGCGCTGGAAGGCCTCGTAGAGTTCCTTCGGCCCCCACTGTTCCAGGGTCCCGTCCTCGACGCTGAGCGTCTCCATCGCCGTCCTCCCTTTGGTGGTCTGCGGTTCGGAAGGACGATAACACGACCCCGCGCATCCGCGCGGTGGGGCGTTTTCCCGACAGTCCGGGCGCCCCCGCAGGCGGGGAACGGCTCAGCACTCGGTGACGTTCACCGCGAGCCCGCCCCGCGCGGTCTCCTTGTACTTGGTCTTCATGTCCGCGCCGGTCTGGCGCATGGTGCGGATCACCCGGTCCAGGGAGACGAAATGACGGCCGTCGCCGCGCAGCGCCATGCGCGCGGCGGTGATGGCCTTCACCGCGCCCATGGCGTTGCGCTCGATACAGGGCACCTGCACCAGTCCACCCACCGGATCGCAGGTCAGGCCCAGGTTGTGCTCCATGCCGATCTCCGCGGCGTTCTCCACCTGCTCCGGCGTGCCGCCGAGGACCTCTGCCAGCGCGCCGGCCGCCATCGAGCAGGCCACGCCGACCTCCCCCTGGCAGCCCACCTCGGCGCCGGAGATCGAGGCGTTTTCCTTGTAGAGCACCGCGATAGCACCGGCGGTGAGCAGGAAGCGCTCGACCCCGGCGTCGTCACCATCACGAAAACCGGTGTAGTAGTGCAGCACCGCCGGGATGATGCCCGCCGCGCCGTTGGTGGGCGCCGTCACCACCCGGCCACCGGAGGCGTTCTCCTCGTTGACAGCGATGGCATACAGGCTGACCCAGTCCATGACGTCCAGCGGGTCGCCGCGGTCCTCGCGCTCGCGCAGCCGCTCGTGCAGCCCCGGCGCCCGGCGGCGCACGTGCATGCCCCCGGGCAGCTCGCCGTCGCGGGCGCAGCCGTTGGCGACGCAGGCGGCCATGACATCGTGGATACGCCACAGCCCCACGCTGATGCCGTCGTCATCCCACCAGGCCCGCTCGTTGGCGCGCATCACCGCGCTGACCGGCAGGCCGGTCTCCTGGCAATGGCCCAGCAGCTCGGCGGCGGTGCGGAAGGGGTATGCCTGGGGCGTGGTGTCCGCGACCACGCGGGCGTTGCCCGACTCGTCCGGCTCCACCACGAAGCCGCCGCCCACGGAATAGAACGTGCGCTCGGCGAGCACCGCACCATCGCCGTCCACCGCGGTAAAGCACATGCCGTTGGGATGGGCGGGCAGGCTCCTTCGCTTGTTCATCACGAGCTGGCGGCGGTGATGGAACGCGACCTCGTGCTCGCCGGCAAGGCGCAGGCGACCCCGCTCGCGGATCGCGCCCACCCGCTCGTCCACGGCCTCGATGTCCACGGTCTCCGGGTCCTCCCCTTCCAGGCCGAGCATGACCGCGGTATCCGAGCCGTGGCCCCGGCCGGTGGCGGCGAGGGCGCCGTAGAGCCCCACGTGCACGCCGGCAACCCGCGGGAGGCTGCCCTCCTCCGCCAGCGCGGTCACGAACAGCCGCGCCGCCCGCATGGGTCCTACCGTATGCGAGCTCGACGGGCCGACCCCTACCTTGAACAGCTCGAAGATGCTCACCGCCATCGCCACCTCCGCTACCGGGGAAGCGTATTAATGTCTTATTGATACTCCCCCGCAATGGCACGCGCTTGAGCGAAAGCGACGCCCGGCACATCCACGGCGACATCGCCGCGGGTGCCATTTAAATCACGTCACGCAATCCCCAACTGCTGACTGGGGAACGGGATTTTCTGTAACAACGAAAGGGAGACGCCATCATGGCTGAGCAGGATTACGACAAGCTGCGCAACGATATCAATCAGCTTCAGGAGGACCTCCGCGGGCTCACCGGCACGGTGCGCGAGCTTGCCTCCGAGCGCGGCCATCAGGCCTACGAGCGCGTGCGCGAGGGCGCCTCCCAGGCGCGCAACAGGGCCCACGAGGCGGAGCAGAGTGTCGAGCGGGAGATCAGCGAGCGCCCCCTCACCAGCGTCCTGGTGATGTTCATCGGCGGACTGATCACCGGCCTGCTGCTGCACGGCCGTCGTTAAGCCCATGGGCGAGCGTATCAGCGAGGCCCTGGCCCGGGCCCTTACGGCGATGCTGATTGCCGGTTTCGCCACGTTCTTCGCGCTCGGCGGGCTCGGCTTCCTGGCGGCCGCCGCCTATATGGCGCTCACGAGCGTCATGTCCCCGGCGGCGGCAGGTGCCGTCGTCGGGGTCGGCGGTCTGATCGTGGCGGCCTTGCTGGTGCTGAGCCTGCGCAGCCTCGCCCGTGCGCCACAGCGGACGGGCGAGGCCCGTGACCGGGCAGACGGCGACATGGGCGTGGACGCCGCCGCCCGCCTGGGCGAGGACCTGGCAACGGCCATCCGCAGCAACCGCAAGACCGCCGCCGGGGCCGCCTTCGCCGCCGGAGTGATCCTCGGGGTGAGTCCGCGGGCACGCCATGCGGTGCGGGACCTGCTGATGCCGAAGCGCTGAACCGTTCCACAGCCGCCGCGGCGCGCGCGTCTGCGGCTGTTGATACCCGACGGCTGCGTTATACTTGCAGGTTTACCGCCCAACCCTGCAACCGTCGGGATGCCTGATAATGGAGAAGAGCTACGATCCGCGCGCCATCGAGCCCCGCTGGTACGAGACCTGGGAGCGCAACGGCTACTTCGCGCCCTCCGGGCAGGGTGAGCCCTACAGCATCATGATCCCGCCGCCGAACGTAACCGGCACCCTCCACATGGGCCATGCGTTCCAGGACACGATCATGGACACGCTCACCCGTTTTCAGCGCATGCGCGGGCGTAACACGCTCTGGCAGCCCGGCACGGACCACGCCGGCATCGCCACCCAGATGGTCGTCGAGCGCCAGCTCGCCGGCGAGGAGCGCACCCGCCACGACCTCGGGCGCGAGGCCTTCGTGGAGCGGATCTGGCAGTGGCGCGAGGAGTCCGGCGGCACCATCCAGAACCAGCTCCGGCGCATGGGCGCGTCCGTGGACTGGTCCCGCGAGCGCTTCACCATGGACGAGGGGCTGTCCGCGGCGGTGCGCGAGACCTTCGTGCGCCTCTACCGCGAGGGCCTGATCTACCGCGGCAAGCGCCTGGTGAACTGGGACCCGGTCCTGCACACGGCCGTCTCCGACCTGGAGGTCGAGTCCAAGGAGGAGAAGGGCCACATCTGGCACATGCGCTACCCGATGGCGGACGGCAGCGGCCACGTCGTGGTGGCCACCACCCGCCCGGAGACCATGCTCGGCGACACCGCCGTGGCCGTGCACCCGGAGGACGAGCGCTACCGCCATCTCATCGGCCACCGCATCCGCCTGCCCCTGGTGGAGCGCGAGATCCCGGTGATCGCCGACGACTACGTGGACCCGGAGTTCGGCTCCGGCTGCGTGAAGATCACCCCGGCCCACGACTTCAACGACTACCAGGTCGGCCTGCGCCACGATCTCGAGCAGATCAACGTGCTCACGCCCTCGGCGGCGATCAACGACAACGCCCCCGAGGCCTACCGCGGGCTCGACCGCTACGAGGCGCGCAAGCGCGTCGTCGCCGACCTGGACGCCGCGGGACTGCTCGAGCGCGTTGAGGACCACACCCTGATGGTGCCCCGGGGCGACCGCAGCGGCGCGGTCATCGAGCCCTACCTCACCAACCAGTGGTTCGTGGACCTCACCCGCGAGGAGCTTCCCGACGGGCGCCCCGGCGGCCGGCGGATGATCACCCGCCCGGCCATCGAGGCGGTCTCCAGCGGGCGCATCCGCTTCATCCCGGGCAACTGGGACAAGACCTACTTCAACTGGCTGGAGGATATCCAGGACTGGTGCATCAGCCGCCAGATCTGGTGGGGCCACCGTATCCCCGCCTGGTACGACGAGGCCGGCAACGTCTACGTCGGCCACGACGAGGCGGAGACCCGCGCGTTCCACGGGCTGGGCAACGAAGTGACCCTCACCCGCGACGACGACGTGCTCGACACCTGGTTCTCCTCGGCGCTGTGGCCGTTCTCCACCCTCGGCTGGCCCGAGGACACCGACGCCCTGCGCACCTTCTATCCGACCTCGGTGCTGGTTACCGGCTTCGACATCATCTTCTTCTGGGTCGCCCGGATGATCATGATGGGGCTGAAGTTCATGGACGACGTGCCCTTCCACGAGATCTACATCCACGGCCTGGTGCGCGACGCCGACGGCCAGAAGATGTCGAAGTCCAAGGGCAACGTGCTCGACCCCATCGACATCATCGACGGCATCGACCTGGAATCCCTGGTGGCCAAGCGCACCAGCGGGCTGATGCAGCCGCAGCTCGCCCCGAAGATCGAGAAGCAGACCCGCCGGCACTTCCCCGAGGGCATCGCCGCCCACGGCACGGACGCGCTGCGCTTCACCTTCGCCAGCCTCGCCACCACCGGGCGCGACGTGGTCTTCGACATGGGCCGCGTCGAGGGCTATCGCAACTTCTGCAACAAGCTCTGGAACGCCGCCCGCTACGTGCTGATGAACACCGAGGGCGAGGACACCGGCGTCGACGGCGGCGAGGTGAGCCTCTCCCACGCGGACCGCTGGATCATCTCACGGCTGCAGCGCGCGGAGGCCGCGGTCATCGACGGCCTGGAGGGCTACCGCCTGGACCTCGCCGCGCAGGCGCTCTACGAGTTCATCTGGGACGAGTACTGCGACTGGTACCTGGAGCTCTCCAAGCCGGTCCTGCAGAACGCCGGCGAGGCCGAGCGCCGCGGCACCCGGCGTACCCTGGTGCGGGTGCTGGAGGCGGTGCTGCGGCTCGCCCACCCGTTCATGCCCTTCATTACCGAGGAGATCTGGCAGCGGGTCGCCCCCCTCGCCGGCGTGGAGGGCGAGACCATCATGCGCCAGCCCTACCCGGCGCCGGAGACCGCGCGCGAGGACAGCGAGGCGGAGGCGGAGATCGCCTGGGTCCAGCAGGTGATCCTGGGCGTGCGCCGCATCCGCGGCGAGATGAACATATCGCCCAACCGCGCCCTGCCCGTGCTGCTGGTGAACGCCTCGGAAACGGACCGCGCCCGCGTGGCGCGCCACCGCGACTACCTCGCCGCGCTCGCGCGGCTGGAGTCGGTGGACTTCGTCGCCAGGGACGACGCCCCGGAGTCCGCCATCGCCCTGATCGGCGAGATGGAGCTGCTGGTGCCCATGGCCGGGCTCATCGACAAGGCCGCCGAGCTCGCCCGGCTGGACAAGGAGCGCGGCCGCCTGGCAAAGGATCACGAGCGCGTGAGCGCCAAGCTCGCCAACGAGAACTTCGTCTCCCGCGCCCCGGAATCCGTGGTGCAGAAGGAGCGGGACCGGCTGGCCGAACTCGAATCGGCGCTGGCACGGCTCAACGAGCAGTACGAGCGCGTCGAACGCATCCCCGGCTGAGCCGGATCACCGGCGGCGGTGCCCCGCACGGGGCACCCGCAGTTCCCGTTGCGGCAATGCCTGCCCCGGTCCGACGACGGTCCAGGGTCAACGCGGACCCTTCCCCGCCGTGGCCGCGATGTCGCACACGGCCTCGCGGCCGTGCACGACCTACCTCCGGCTGCACGCGCGCGTAGGTCGTGCGCCGAAGGCGTGCGACGTCCTCAATGGCGCCCCGGCGGACACCGAGGAGCCCTGTCGCACACGGTCGTGCGGCCGTGCACGACCTACCTCCGGCTGCACGCGCGCGTAGATCGTGCGCTCAAGGCATGCGACGTCCTCAATGGCGCCCCGGCGGACACCGAGGAGCCCTGTGGCACACGGTCGTGCGGCCATGCACGACCCACCTCCGGTCGCATGCGCGCGTAGGTCGTGCGCCGAAGGCGTGCGACGTCCTCAATGGCGCCCCGGCGGACACCGAGGACCCCTGTCGCACATGGTCGTGCGGCCGTGTACGACCCACCTCCGGCTGCACGCGCGGGTAGGTCGTGCGCCGAAGGCGTGCGACGTCCTCAATGGCGCCCCGGCGGACACCGAGGAGCCCTGTCGCACACGGTCGTGCGGTCGTGCACGACCTACCTCCGGCTGCACGCGCGCGGCGGTCGTGCGCCGAAGGCGTGCGACGTCCTCAATGGCGCGCCGGCGAACACCGAGGAGCCCTGTCGCACATGGTCGTGCGGCCGTGCACGACCCACCTCCGGCTGCGCGCGCGTAGGTCGTGCGCCCAAGGCGTGCGACGTTTCACCTGACGGGCGTGCCGCCAAAGTGCTACTGCGCCGGCGCCAGCCGCCGGCAGCCGCCCCCGCCATCCATCCCCTGCATCGTCGGGGAATCGATTACCGCGATGGAACGCTCCAGGATGTAGTCCTTCGGGATGGCGTCCCAGTCGACCAGCGCACCGCCGTGCAGCTCAATGAACGCCTGCGCGGCCCCACGCTCCGAGAACGGCACCGCCTCCAGCGCCCCCATGCCGCCGCGGCACTCGCTGTCGATCACGTAGACCGCGTCCTGCGCCGGTATCCACTGCCCCGGAGAGCTCCATTCCCCGGCGGCGGCCATGTCCGTGACGTAGATCGCGGTGATGTCGTCCGGCTCCTCCGGCGACATCGTGAAGGCCACGGCATTGCGCACCTGGGGGAACCACAGCGGCTCGTCCCGGGAGGCCAGGTGGATCTGCGCCTTGGGGCCGCGGTGGTCCACCAGAATCATGCCGCCATAGTAGGTCAGCGCCTCCCGCGTCGGCGCCACTGCCGGCGGCGCGGTGGCGGACTCACCGCCCTCACCGCAACCTGCCAGCAGTACGGCAAGCAGCACGACCCCGGGAAGTCCCAAACGAAAGCGTGGCCTCAGCATTACAGTGCCCTCCTGCGGAATACCAGCCATGCGGCCGCCACCGGCACCGCCACCCACGCGAGCAGCGCCACCGGCGGCGCCCAGGCGGCAACGCCCCGGCCCGCGGCGGCCAGCCCCGAGAAGGCGGCCACCTGGGGGAGACCGGCGAGATTGAGCAGGCGGTAGGCATCCGCCGGGTTGAGCAGCAGCAGCGCCGGCACCAGCCGGCCGATGAGCCCGGAACCACCGGTAACCGCCAGACCGCCGAGCAGCGCGAGGTCGTAGAGCACCACCAGCAGCAGCCACACCGCAATCGCGAGCCCGGCCGCCGTGCTGCGCTCGCGCACCACCGCGCTCAGCAGATAGCCGACCCCGACGAACACCCAGCCGAGCAGCACGGATGAGCCGATCAGCAGGGCGAAGGCGTACACGCCCTGGGCGTCGACCTCGCCCGTGGCGGCGATCGCCGCACCGGCCAGGCCGAAACCCACCACCGTGGCGAACGCGAGGATCGCCGCATGACCGATGAGCTTGCCCGCCAGCACCTGCCAGCGCGAGACGGGATACGCGAGCAGCAGGAGCAGGGTGCCGTTCTCCGCCTCGCCGACGATGGCGTCGTAGCTCAGCATCAGCGCGATCAGCGGCAGCAGGTAGATGGACAGCGACGACAGCGACACGACGTTGACCGTGAGCGCGTCCGCGCCCACCTCGCCGGCGGGGGCGCTGCCCAGGAACGCCAGCACCAGCGCGAGCACGGCGAGCACGCCGGTCGCCGCCACCACCCAGCGGTTGCGCAGCCCGGCACGGATCTCCCGGCCGGCCATCACCAGAACGCCCCTCATGCGCCCTCCCCTTCGGCACTGGCGAAGTGGGCATACACCTCGTCCAGGCTCGGCGTGTGAATACCCACGTCCGTCACCGCGCCGTCCGGCAGTCCACCGAGCCAGCGCAGCACGGGCATCTTCTCGTCCGCGGCGATCTGCAGCTCCACCCCGCCGTTCGCCTGGCGCCGGGCCGGCCAGGTGCCCTCGAACAGGCACTGCGCCGCGGCGCCGTCGCCGGGCTGCACCCGCACCCGGACCGGCAGGCCCGCGGCGCTGCACAGGCCCGGCAGGGTGTCGCAGGCGGTGAGCTCGCCGCCGCGCATGATCGCGACGCGATCGGTGTGCAGCTCCATCTCCGCGAGCACGTGGGAGGACACGAGGATCGTGGTGCCCTCGCCCCGGAGCTCGGCGAGGATGGCGTAGAACGTCCTTCGCAGCACCGGATCCAGGCCGGTGGTGGGCTCGTCGAGGAGCAGCAGACGGGGCCGGCCGATCAGTGCCTGGGCCAGTCCGAGGCGCTGACGCATGCCCTTGGAGTAGGTGCGCACCGGCCGCGCGGCGGCATCCGTGAGCCCGACCCGCTCCAGCAGCGCCTCCGACTCGGCCACCGGCCGGCCCTTCAGCCGCGCCAGGGTGCGTGCGACCTCGCGCCCGGTCATGCCGCCGGCGAAGACCACGTTCTCCGGCAGGAAGCCGATCCGCGCCCGCGAGGCGACGGCGGCGGGCGTGCCGGGGCGCTCGCCGAGCACCCGCACGTGACCGCGGCTGGCGCCGGTCAGGCCGAGCAGGATCTTGAGCAGGGTGGTCTTGCCGGCGCCGTTGTGGCCGAGCAGCGCCAGCAGCTCCCCGTCCCGGGCGGCGAGGTCGATGCCGCGCAGGGCGTGGAACCGGCCGTAGTGCTTCTCCACGCCCCGGAGCTCGATCACGGCATCGCTCATTCCGCCACCTCCGCGGCCACGTTGGGCGCCAGCGCCGGCGGGTGCATCAGCGGGGCCTCGTCGACCACGCCGCCGGGACGGATGGTGGGGAACGCCGACTGCATCCAGCGCAGCATCTGCACCGCCGGGCTCGACATCAGCAGCTTGGCCTCCGGTGTGCGCCACATCACCTGGTCGACCAGGCCGTTGGGGCGGTAGGGCTGGTCGGCGATGCCGTCGCCATCCAGGTCGAAGGCGGTCTGGTCGCTCCAGTAGTTGCCCCGCCCGTCCTTCGACCAGCGCACGTTGCGCGTACCCACGTACTTGACCTGGGTGCGGTTGTCGATGAAGGCGTTGCCCACGAGCGTGTTGCGCTCGGAGCCGGCGGTGAAGTGCACACCGATGTCGCAGCCGCGGAAGCGGTTGCCGCGGAAGACGTTGATGTTGGCGTTGTAGATGAACACGCACTTGCCCCTGCCGTCGATGACGGCGTTGCCCGCGATCTCGCTGTGGTTGGCGAAGTTCAGCATCAGCCCGTGATCGCGGTCGTTGCGGGAGACGTTGCGCCGGATGGCGATGCGGCTGGAGTACATGATCACGTAGCCGGCGTGGTTGCCCACGGAGACGTTGTCCCGGACGGTGCTGTCGTTGGTGTACATGTAGTGCACAGCGTAGCGCAGGTCCTCGAAGCGGTTGCCGGCGAAGAGGTTGCGCTTGCTCGTGGTGGAGAAGATGCCGTCGCGGCCGTAGCGGAAGCGGTTGCCGATGATCCGCGTGCCCGGGGCGTTCCAGAGATACACGCCGTTGCCGCGCTCGCTCATGTGGCGGCCGCGCAGGCCGATGACGACGTTGTTGGCCACCAGCGCATCCGGCGCACCGGCGACGTGGACGCCGAAGAGGTTGCCCTCCAGGCGATTGCCGTCGACCACCGCCCCCCGTGCCGCCTGGGTCAGGGTGATACCCGCGTCCATGTCGGCCAGGCTCCTGCCGGAGTCGCGGATGGTGAGGCCGCGGACGACGACGTCCGGCGCGGTCACGGTGACGACGCTGTGCTCGCCGTCGCCGACGATCACCGCCCCGGGCTCGCCCTCCAGGGTCAGGGCCCGGTCGATGGTGACCGGGCCGTGATAGGTGCCGGGGGCGAGGTGGATCACCGCCCCCGGCCCGGCATCGCGCACGCGCTCGGCCAGCGACGCCGCGGCGGCCGGCCAGGCCGCCACCGCGACGGCCAGCAGGCACAGACCGGCGAGCCACCGGACGGGCGATGCCGCCCGGCGGTCGGGGTCCGGCGCCGGCGTGCGCACCGGCACCTAGGCCTCCCTCGGCTCGACCAGCATGCGCCCGCGCATCTCCATGTGCAGGGCGTGGCAGAACCACTGGCAGTAGTACCAGTAGACCCCGGGGCGATCCGCCGTGAAGGTGATCGACGACGTCTGCTGGGGCGAGATCTCCATGGCCAGGCCGTAGTTCTCGATGGTGAAGCCATGGGTCACGTCGGCGACGGTATCCATGTTGGTGACCACGACCGTCACCTCGTCGCCCTGCTTCACGCGGAACTCGTCCATGCTGTACTTCGGTGCCACGGAGAACATGTACACCCGTACCTTGTTGCCGTCGCGCACCACCTTGTTGCCGCCCATGAGGTTGACGCCGTCCGCCTCGGCCATCTTCACGGTCTCGGCGAACATCGGGTCCTTGCGGTCCCAGGTCTGCCTCGGCTGGATGAGATCGGCACGCACGATGGTGATGTCGTGGGGCTCGGAGAACGTGGGCCCGTCGTGGACGAGCTTCATCTCGTCGCCGGAGATGTCGATGAGCTGGTCGTTCTCGGGCTTGAGCGGACCGACGTTGAGGAAACGGTCCTTCGAGAACTTGTTCAGCGAGACCAGCCACTTGCCGTCCGCCTCCAGGGTCTCGCCCATGGAGGTGTGGTTGTGGCCGGGCTGGTAATGGACGTCGAGCTTCTGGACGATGGGGTTCACGTCCTCACCGTTGTACGCCCGGATGGCCTTGGCCATGTCCCACTTGACGATCTGGCTGTCGATGAACGCCGTGGTGTAGGCGTTCCCGCGCCCGTCGTAGGCGGTGTGCAGCGGCCCGAGACCCAGCTCCGGCTCGGCGACGATGGCATCGCGGGGCTTGATCTTGCCGGCGAAGACATCGTCCAGGCGGGTGACGTCCATCAGCGAGACCGTCGGCGAGAGCTTGCCGTTGATGGCCACGTGCTGCTTGTCCGGCGCGGTGTTGATGCCGTGCGGACTCTTGGACACCGGGATGTAGGCGGTGTAGGGCGAGCCGTGGCGGCCGTCGACCACCGGCACGCCGCCGATCATGTCCGCCTTGCCGGCGGCCACCGCGTCCTCGATACGCTTGATGTTGAACACCACCACCCAGTCCTGCTCCTGGGCGGTCATCTCCTCCAGGGTCGTACCCTCCTCGGAGTTGTAGCAGGTGGAGTACGTGTACTTGCCCTGGTAGTCGCAGTCGTTGTTGTCGAGGTTGCCGTCGACGATGACCTGCCAGGCGACCTCCATCTTCTCGGCGTCCACCGCCGTGAAGATCGCGTGGTACTTGCTCGGGTCGTCCAGGTCGCGGCCGTCGTTGGGCACGGGCACCCGGTGCTCGCCGTTGACGAAGACGTAGCGCGTGTGCGGCACCTTCTGCGGGCGCATGCCGTGCATGGCGGTC